>JBBITV010000167.1:0-8147 GCA_037440585.1 Chloroflexota bacterium | reverse complement strand
CGCCGCTGTGGTTCACAAGAGGGGTACTGTCCTTTGCAAAATTCCTGGCGGCGCGGCTTCCCCGGGTGGTATTGTGTGGGCGCCACGGGCTGAGGCCGCGACTCCGATACAGGTTATGGCGCTTGCCAAAGTCCAGATCAGTATCGACCTAGCTCGATGAGCCAGGCAGAGACCGGGCCTGCCTGAGGGCGCTTAAGGGGTTTGGCAAAGGTCGCATGTGCCGGGTCAAATCCGCAAAGGAAACGACCCGCTGGCGTTGGATCGCGTGCCGCTTCCGCCATATAGCCGGTAGGGCACGCACGCCAGCCAGTCTTCCCCGCAGTGAGCTCATGTTTCTGGTAACACCCAGGTGATACGCGACTGCCGCCAGGTCATAGGCGACGATGAGGGGCAGGTAGGCAAAGAGCTGTGGACTGGGGTAGTTCTTGGCGATGGTACATATCTTATTGCGCCCCAGCAGGTAGCTCTTGAACGGCGATCCCAGCCCACCTGTCGCCGAGTGGATGTGATAGACCACCGCGGTCGGTACGTAGAGGCATTTCCAGCCAGCCAACTGCGCGCGCCAGGCCAGGTCTGCATCCTCCAGGTAGGCGAAGAAATCCTCGTCAAACAGGCCGACCTGATTTAGCATGGCGCGGCGGTAGAGGGCGGCGCCCGCGCAAGCTCCGAAGACCTCAGCGAGTTCCGTTTCGTCCGGCGCGTCGCGCTCTCCCCAGCGACGATTCCACGCGATGCCCGCCGCATCCAGGCTCAGCCCGGCCGAATCGATGATCTCAGGCTGGTGGGCATACAGCATTTTGGAGGCGCACATCCCCACCTGGCTATCGGACTCCATCGCCTTGACGAGCTCTGCCAGCCAGGCCGGCTCGGCCCAGGCGTCGTTGTTCAGGGTCGCGACGTAGGGACTTTGGGTGGCCCGGATGGCGATATTGTTGCCCGCGGCAAAGCCCAGGTTCGCTGCATTGCGAAATAGGCGCACGTCCGGGAACCGCTGGGCTACGAACTCGGCCGAGCCGTCGGTGGAGCCGTTGTCTACCAGGACGACCTCGAAGTCCGGGTAGGGTTGCGCCATCACGGACGAGAGGCAGCGCTCGAGGTATGGCTTGCCGTTCCAGTTGAGGATGATTATTGAAACCTTCACGCTCATCATTTGTTCGAGACCCAAAGAGTTTTGGGTCTGACCCCTGGGCCTCAGATCCACCTCTTCACGAACAGCCTCATCCTCTTCCAGAAATCTTGACTTTCTGTTGTAGGGAATTGGGAGAGGATATACGTGATCTCAGGAATGATGTGCCTGGCTTGCCCGTTCTTCAGACAATTCAAGCACTCGGGCGGAGGGCTCCCCTGGGCCAGATGTTGCCTATAGCTCATATACTTCTCGTTGTTCCAGATGTCCTCAATGCTACTCTCCGCCAAGTTGCCGAAGATGGCCTGGCTGGCGCAGCAAGTTCTTACATCCCCGGTCCGCGTGACAAAGATCGTCGTCCACGGTTCGGTACAGATCAATTCGGTAGGACCCGGCGCACTCACCGGATTTTGGGATGGTGGAGCTTCAGTCATCTCTACAGCAGCTTGATCGTCGTGGATTCTCGTCATAGCGAAGAATGGTGAAGTTAAGCTCACACCTCGGTTTGCAGCTACTTTTTTGCCTCGTCCAAAATGGATGCTAACTCGCGTGGGTTCAAATTGGACAGATCATGCTCGTCATAGTATTTCATGTATACCGGATCACCTTGCCAGATGAGTGGCTCCAGGTGGACATACTCCGCCCCGATATCGGCCGCCAGCGTAACCATTGCCGGGAATTCGTGAATGTTCTGCCGCATGGCCACCATAGCAATGCCCACATGGGGAGTCTTTTGCCCCTTCTCCCTCTTGAGTTGAGAGAGCGCTTTGATGTTATCTACGACGGTCCCGAATTTAGCCCCTACGCGGATGGACTCATAGGTTCCCTTCGTCGCGCCATCGATGGAAAAAGTAATGGTACCGACTTTACTGGCAATCAACCTCTCTCGCATTTTCTGATTGAGCAACGTGCCATTGGTGTTAAACTGAATATCCACCGCATACTCACTGATGATCCTGACGAAATCGAGGAAGTGGGGATGTAACAACGGCTCACCGTTGCCGAACACATAGCATCTCGAGACGTAAGGAAGAATGCCCTTCAAATTCTCCAACGTTTCAAGGGGCATGTGGCCCGTACGACCTCGCTCGGTTCTTGAGCCATCATAGGTTGTGGCGCACATCGTACACCAGATATTGCACATATTGGTGACCTCGAGTTGGATCTCCAGAGGCCTATTGCTCAAAGTGACTGCCTTCGTGCCGACATGCTTCCGACAGGACTCCAGGTTCTGGACCTTCTTGGCGAAAATGCTGCTCATCTTCACTAACTCCTTTCTTCCTCATGCCACATTCCCACGCCCTTGCAGGTGTTGGCTGGGTATCAATTCTTCCACTTTGATGGCTATTGATGACACAGCAATTCCTAAGTTCCGGTCATCGCTAGCGCCCAAATCCTGCCTGGGATTGAACGTACTCTCTAAGAGTAGCGTCACCTTGAGCGCGGAAGAATCGCAATCAACCCTATGCTGGATCGTTGTCCACTCGTGAGCCTTGCCCGAATAATCGCAGAGGTAGGCGTCATTGACCAGAAGTTCTCCCGCCGTACCAACCGGCGAGACGTATTTGACGATCAAATTTGCAGGGTCCGGCCACGGTTTCGCCAGGAAAGCGATGGCGTAGTGGTTGGTCCAGCGGATTGGGGTCCCGTTCCACATCTCGGGGCCGTACCAGCCCAGCCCAAGCTGTTGCGCCGCTTGCCCGTCCATCTCGATTTGCGTTGTGAGGTTGGCCGAGTCCAACGTGGAAGAGTACAGCGGGATGTAAGTCGGGAGGGGCGCATTTATCCTTGGATACCCGCTGTCAGGGCTGAGCAGATTGAGGACGACCTGGTCAGACGCCCTGCGTAACCGGTTGATCTGACCGCGCCAGGCCAACAGATCAGGTAGCATCATCAGGTTCCACCCGAGTGCTTTGAGCCTCAGCCTCGCCGCGTTGCTCCGCCCCTGCCTGAGATGGTTGGCGACGCAACCCAGGTCGAAGGCGAGGCTGCGCGGGAGCAACTTTAGTACGCTAGGTGGCGAGCAATTCTTGAGCAGAGTCCTGAGCCTGTTTCTGTGATCCACATATTCGTTGAGGTATTCGCTCCGCCCTGATGCCCGCATGCGGTGGTAGACGATGGCCTCGGGCGTGTACATTACTTTGTAACCAGCGATCCAGGCGCGAATACAAAAGTCGATATCCTCGTAGTACATGAAATATCGGTCGTCAAAGAGCCCGAGCTCCTGGATGATCGATCTCCTGACGAACATGGCCCCGCCGCAAGCGCCGATGACCTCGGCTTCTTCGTCGTACTGGCCGCGGTCGTATTCCAGAAAGCCACGGTCGCACGTATAGAAGATGCGGTTGGACTGGAGGCCGGCGCTGTTGATGACGCAGGGCTCCTGCAGGAAGAGCATCTTAGGGGCCAGTACGGCAATTTGCGGGTCGCTGGCCATACGTTTTGCCAGGATCGCAATGGCATCGGCAGCCACTACCGCGTCGGCGTTGAGTAGGAACACAAAATCACCCTGGGCCAGGCGCATGGCACGATTGTTAGCTTCGGCAAAGCCCAGATTGGCTTCGTGCTCGACCAGGTGGACGGCGGGGAAAGTCTGGCGCACCAGCTCCGGCGTGCCGTCCGTGGAGGCATTGTCCGCCACGATGACCTCCAGGTCCACGTTCGTGGAGCGGAGGACGGCTTCCAGGCACGCCTGGATGTCCTGGTGGCTG
The DNA here is from genome assembly GCA_037440585.1 of Chloroflexota bacterium. Classification (GTDB taxonomy): domain Bacteria; phylum Chloroflexota; class Anaerolineae; order Epilineales; family JBBITV01; genus JBBITV01. Next base: position 4,310 of record JBBITV010000167.1, on the reverse strand, counting down.
TTGTACGTTACGATGATAACAGTGACTAGCGGCTTATTCATGGATAAACGAGATGGTGGTACAAGTCTTCTAGCCTGGACACAATCTGCGCCCACGTATATTGGCGCAGCACTTTCTCCCGACCGGCCTCACCGAGACAACGGCGCAGACCAGCATCACCCAGCAATCGGCGGATCGCACTGGACAAAGCCGGGACATCGCCGCAGGGGACCAACAGCCCGTCTACACCATCGCTGACCACAGAGGCGACCGGACCGGTCTGGCAGCCGATCACCGGCTTGCCACAGGCCCACGCTTCCAAGAACACAATGCCAAACGACTCCACTTTCGAGGGTAGGACCAGCACGTCACAGTCTGTGTACAGTGCGTCCTTTTCTTCCTCCTGGAAGTCGTTCAGGTTCGCCAGGTGGCGGCGCAACGCCTCGGGCAAGCGATCTATCTCCGGCTCGATGCGGTGGCGAAAGAAGTCGCTGCTGCTGCCGGCGATAACTAGCCAAGCCGTAGGCTCGGCCTCCCATACCTGACGCATAGCGCTGAGCAAGAGGTCCAGGCCCTTGCCCTCCGCCTTGCGCCCAACAAAAAGAATCACTGGGTCCTCGGGGCCAATGCCATGCTGCGCCCGGAAGTCGCCCCGCGCCGCGCGATTGAACTTACGCGGGTCGACCCCTTCGCCCAGCACATAGACACGCTCGTCCGGCACGCCCTTTGAGACTAAGAAAACCTTCTCGTAGCTTGTGTTGGCTATTACAGCTTGTGCCCGACGTAGCAGCAGGTAGTGCCTGGGGTTATCGAAGGCCCAGTCGTCCAAAGGGTGCGTACACGGCACCACGACAAAAGGCAATCGGCGCTTGCGCGCTACACGGGCCGCCTGGTAGATATGGAGGAAAGGGAAGGGGATGGCCGTCACCAGGTCGGCGGGAGCGGATAACATCTCCCGGTGCAGGCTCGGGACATAGGGACCGGTCCAGAGGATACGGATCAGGTCGTTGGCTGGCAGGCGTGAGCGCCAGACAGCAAGCATGAGGGCGTTGAAGGCAGTGCGCAAGGGCGTGGGGAGCTGGAAGAGCGGCAGCCGGCGCACGCGCACACCATTGAGCGTCTCCTCACCTGGTGGCAGCGGCTTGATCGCAGCGTTGACATAGGCCTCATTCGAGGGTGCATTGGACGTTAGCAGCGTCACCACGTGGCCGCGTTGGGCCAGCCCTTCGGAGAGATGTTGGATCATCACCTCTGCCCCGCCTACCACGGGAAAGTAATTGTGGCTCACGTGTAGAATGTTCATGCCCGCCTCTGAAGGAATCTGCCTGGCTTGTTTGTCGGTGGAGTTACTGGGCGAACTGATCCTCCATTTGTCTGTTTCGGCATCGCTGGACCTCCACTAAATGACTCTGTAAAAAAACCCCGAAGCTATGTTGTCATACCAACTTCCTTTAGAGGCCTTCTAGCGTAAGTTTTGTGCAAACAAAGCCGAAGATGCTCAAATCGGCGAAAAAACTGAAAATTTCAACGGCAGCGCTAGCTGAATAGCCATCTCCCGTCTGACGTTGAATGATCTACCAGCGGAGACGCCGCGATCGTCGAACCTTAACAAACAATCCTGACCGACCCATTCAACCTGGGCAGGAGCATGCGCACCCACCTTGACCTGCTCTTTGACGTGTGGGCAGGTGCTGTTCTTCCACCCATTCGGAACCTGGGGACACTGCTCAGCCAGCCAATGAGATGTAAAGCGGACGAAGTTGGCTGCGAAGAGCGCAAAATGCTCTTGCAGTCGCAAAGCAGGCCGGGAGCGCACCTTGAGGTGATGGACTTCAAAGACCTGTTTGCCTTCCTTGTTGCCCGCCTCGATGATCTGGCGGGCGTTGTAAGCCTGGAACCAGCCGGGCAAATCGGCAGTGACATCTTGGCGACCAAAGTGCAACAGACCGGAGAAGCGGTATCTATCGCCCGTCCAGAAGCGTTCATAGCCCAGATCAAGCGGATAGGGGCAGTCTTCCAATGGGACCGCCTTCCAGGCCATCATGTCCGCATTGCGGCCGACCTGCTGCCAGGTTCCGTGCTCGGCGCTCATCTTGGCCATGACGCCAGACAGCCAGGTGCCGTACGGTTTGCTGTAGACTTCATAGCCCATCTCAATCAACAGGGCGAGGTTCTCCGCCGTGCCGAAGCCGGCATCCAGGCGAAAGCGCGCCAGGATGGGGGCCGGGTTGGTGGCATTCTCGACCTGGAAACGCTGCCGGCGTTCCTCCAGCTGGGTCTTTTGGGCTTCCCATGCCGAAAGCCGGGTCTGCTGGCGAGCCAACCACTCCCTGGCTTGGCTCACGCCTTGTTGGCGCCGTTCCAGCCGCTGCCGATACCCTTCGGTCTGCTGCCGCGCTTGGGCCAGCGCGCTGGTCGGACGTTCGGGTCGCTGGCGCGGCGCATAAACCGCTTGCAGGTCGTCTACCTTCCGAGTGGCTTGATCAAGGAGCGTTTCAACCGCCGCCTGCGCGGCCTCAGCTTCGGCCAGGTTCTGGCGGGCTGCTGCGACCTTCTGCTGCAACCGTTGGCCTTCCGGCAGCAGGTGCGCAATCCGTTTTGCGAGCAGGTCGGTTCGGCGCAGCGGACGGCGACCCAGGCGGCGCGCCGCTTCGAGCGCCAGGGCTTCCGCTGAGGTGACCGACACCGTCTTGCCGGCATGGTGGGTGGCGGACAGTCCGATCCGCCCGTAGGTGGGACTGCGCATCGATACGATGGCGGCCTGGTATCCCAAGCTCAGTTGGTCATTCATCAGCCCGTACTCGGCTTCCGGGTACGTTTGACTGGTGTTCGACACCGGTCGTGGGGACAGGTCGCCATCCAATTCGAGGTCTCCGCCGCCCAGCGCCAGCACCACTTCGCGATCAATCCAGGGCTGGCTGACCTGCTCTAAGACCCGGGCCATCTGCTGGACGTCGGTCTCGCTGAGCTGCGACAGGCTACGGCTGACGCCGCTGTAGTCGGCCCAACCGGCCTGGCCCCAGGCCCGCGCGACCGCCAGGTCCTGGTCCAACGGGCGTGCTGATAGGCTGATGTCCTTCAGGTGTTCAAATCCGCCCAGCATAGCGACCAGAAACTCAAGCACTTTGCCTTGCGGGCTGTGGTCCACCGTCTTCTGGTCCAGCGGGATGGATTGAATCGCCTGAATCAGGCCGATACAGTGCGCGTACTGGCCCCAGACGACGAGCATGGCATGCTCGGTCAGGGTTGTTTCTCGGTTTTGGCTCATGGCATTTCCCCTTGATGAGGATAGTTACCCTGAGCTTAGCCGACAGTATGAAGTTTGAAAAGTTCTAATTCTTGGCCGATTTATGCATCTCGGCCATTATTTGCACAAAACTTACGCTAGAAGGAGTGAATTGGCAAATATTCTGGGGCTCAGAGTCTGAGGGTCAGCCATCAACTCTAGTTATATACAGTCCATTGGACTCCTGAGCCGAATTCGGCGGCTGGCTATTTGTGAGCTCAAACGGCTTACACCAAGTCGCCCCAGGAGTCCAATTTCCCTGAAAATTTGCTAGCTCCTTCTAATTCCGGGATATTGATGTGTCAGGGTGTGTAGAAGGTGATATCGGCCTCGAAATTGTGCTCCGTGAAGTCATTGCCAAAGGCTCTCGCGCGCAACTTGATCGTGTGTGCTCCGGCCGATAGATAGAAGGTACGTTGGTAGTTGGCACTTTTGTATTCACCCACAAGTATTCTAGATGCCCAGGAATCGGCGGTCCATGCACCACCATCGATATTGACACCATAGACACCGCTGGCATTGTTCGTAGGACCAAAGTTTTGCAACATAGCAGTAAAGTTGGACATCGTAGACGCCATAGGGAATCGCCTTGCCGACGGCATCGTTGGGAAAGTCATGCATATACACCTCAGGCGCTTGACGACACCAGACCTGTCCAGGGTTCTTAAAGGGACCAATCAACTCTTTTTTCTTGGTATCGACGCTGATGATCGGCCAACCCGCCGCTTGAAACCGCTGCCGTTGGGCCTGGATGTACTGGAACTGGGCGTCCCGGTCCGGATGCGCTTTGGGTGTCAAATGCTTGACATTGCTTTTAGGACGAATCTCGTGCTTGAGCAGTAAGCGGCGAATCGTTTCACCACTCAAGCACTGGCCCTGCCGCTCAAGCGCCGTTTTCAGCTTGGCCAAGCTGCGACAAATCCAGCGCTGACCCCGGATAGGATCGCCTGCGACTTCGTCGCTCACGAGCTCAAGTAACGCCGTCTCTACGTGCGGCTGTTTTTTTCAACGGATGGACGCCCAGCTCCGGCTTGGCGCACCCGGT
>JBBITV010000166.1:0-8156 GCA_037440585.1 Chloroflexota bacterium | reverse complement strand
GGATCGTGTTATTATTTGTGCTCACCCTTGGCGGTTTGATAGAATTATTCCCCTTCGTGAACTCAAGACCTACTAACCTTTTTGCCGACTACCGCTCTACTCTCGTTTCTTCCATCAGAGAGCAGACTCCACCAAGATCTTCTTTTGTCGGCAGTCACCTGACGGAAATACATCTGGCCGGTAGAAAAGTCTTCCTGGGGGACTATGCTGGCCAGGATTTGCGGTTGAACAAATCAAGACGGGAAGAGGTAGTCGCAGAGCTATATGCATCGAAGGACCTGGGCACCTTCTGCAATCTAGCCAAAAGCCATAAAATCGACTATGTTGAATTCGATGCCCGCCAGCAAGCGAGTCCTGTTCTAGGATTGATCAGAAAAACAGATTCCAAGTATTTTACTATTATGAGCGCGAAAGAGACGGTCATCTTTGTGAACACACAGGGTGGGTGCGCACAAGGTTAAATCATTACAGATTACAGTCAACCAGGATTGCCGTTCGGCGTAGGCGGAAAGCCGACGCCTGAATAACATAAAGAAAAAAGGGAGTTGAGCCATGAAGACTGTCAAGGATCTTTTGCGATCAAAAGGATATGATATCTGGTCGATTGGGCCCGATGCCACCGTGTACGAGGCGCTCCAACTGATGGCCAACAAGAACGTGGGAGCCCTACTGGTGCTCGACGCCGGCAACCTGGTGGGTATCATGTCGGAGCGGGATTACGCCAGAAAGGTCGTCCTCAAAGGAAAATCGTCCAAGGACACACCCGTCCGGGAGATCATGACCGAGAAAGTGCTCTGTGTGCGCACCGATCAGACCGCCGAAGAGTGCATGGCGCTCATGACCAGCAAGCACATACGACATTTGCCCGTCCTCGAAGGCAATCGGTTGGTCGGCGTGATCTCGATCGGGGATGTGGTCAGAGCTATCATCGAGCATCAGGAGTTCGTGATCGAGCAGCTCGAAAACTACATCGCGGGGAGTCCAACGCGACGACCGACACCCGAAAGCTTAGGCTGATCTGACCATGCTGGCAGATGAGAGGTAGTTGATATGGCCAGGTTCTGCATTGGTGGTGAATCAGCCGAGTCTGTGACAGGCGAGAGGATTGAGATACGCAACCCGGCAACCGGCGAGGTCGTCGACACGGTGCCCGAGGGCAATCGCGAGGATGCGCGGCGGGCGATTGACGTGGCTGAGGCGGCGTTCCGAGGCTGGTGGGCGACGCCCGCCGCCAAGCGCGGCGAAATCCTCTACGCCGGGATGCGGCTGATCCTTCAACACGAAGACGAACTGGCGCGCATCCTCACCAGCGAGCAGGGCAAGCCACTCAAGGAGGCACATCTGGAAATACGCCGCTTCGCCCACACGCTGGACCACTATGCCGGTCTCTCTAAGAATCTGCGCGGCGGTTACGTCCCTAACCTGGACGAGGGCAAATACGGGCTGATTCTCAAGCGCCCTATCGGTGTATGTGCCGCCATCGTGCCCTGGAACTTCCCTGTCTCGTTGATGGGCAACAAAATCGCCCCGGCCCTGGTAGCGGGCAATACCGTTGTCGTCAAGCCGGCCGAGACGACCCCTTTGACCGACATCCGGGTTATTCAACTACTGAACCAGGCCGGCCTGCCGCCTGGGGTGCTCAACATCGTCTGCGGGCCGGGCAGCGTCGTCGGGCAGGAATTGGTGGAGAACCCCAAGGTGCGCAAGATCGGCTTTACCGGCTCGACGCCCGTCGGGCGGCACGTCATGGCGACGGCGGCCCAGACCATCAAGCGCGTGACCCTGGAGCTCGGCGGCAGTGACCCGATGATCGTCTGCGACGATGCCGACCTGGATGCAGCCGTTCGCGCGGCGGCGACGGGCCGGTTCTTCAACTGTGGACAGGCATGTCTTGCCATCAAGCGCCTGTTTCTTTTCAACAAGATTGCCGATGAGTTCATCGAAAAGTTGGTCGCGCGGACCCAGAGACTTCGGATCGGCCACGGCATGGATCCGGCGACCATCATCGGGCCGCTGCACACCGCGACGCAGCGCCAGGAAATCGAGGAGCAAGTCGAGGACGCGGTCCGGCGCGGTGCAAAGGTCCTGATCGGTGGGCGGCGGCCCGAGGGTGACGGGTTCAACCGCGGCAACTTCTACCTGCCCACTCTGCTCACTGAAGTCGATCCCGAGGCACGGGTGTTGCGCGAAGAAGTCTTTGGCCCGGCGCTACCCATCATCCGCGTGAAAGACCTTGACGAGGCAATTGCCCGCGCGAACGATTCCATCTACGGCCTGGGCTCGTCCATCTGGACCCGCGACCTGGACAAGGCGACGCGCGCTGCCGAGCAACTGGAGGCCGGTTACACCTGGATCAACTCTGCCCAGATCATCTATGATGAACTGCCATTCGGCGGCTTCAAGCAGAGTGGGATTGGCAAGGAACACGGATACGAGGCGCTCGACTACTACCAGGAGAGTAAGGCGGTCGTAGTGGGAACTCATAGGAACTCGTAGGAACTCTGGGGAACTTCAGTTTCCTCGCTCAAACAGCATGCCACATCAACGCACTCAACGTTCTCTCGAAATCTACGTTCTCATGCTCGGCTTTTTCGCCCTGGGCGTGAACGTCTACATCGTCTCACCAATCCTGCCGCAGATGGCGCAGGATCTACAGCGGTCGGTGGCTGAGGTCGGGCTGCTCGTCAGCGCGTACTCGCTGCCCTATGCACTGCTGGGGCCACTCTTCGGCCCAATGTCCGACCGGCTGGGGCGCAAGCTGGCGATTGTCACGGGTATGGGCATTTTTACGGCGGCGAACCTGGCGTGCGCGGCGGCGCCGGGGTTTGCATGGCTGGCCCTTGGCCGCGGGGCAGCCGGGATCGGCGCGGCGATCTTCACGCCAGCGGTCTATGCCTACGTGGGCGACCGTTTTGCCTATGCCGAGCGGGCGCGGGCGATGAGTGTTATCCTGGCCGCGGTGCCCGCGGCGACGATTCTGGGGCTACCGCTAGGTGGATTGGCCGCGGGGTGGTTCGGCTGGCGTGGGGCGTTCGCCTTCATCGGCACGGTGGCGCTCGCGGCGCTGGCGGCACTGCGCTTCGTGCCCCGCGACACGCCGCAGGCGCAGCAAGCCACTGGCTACCTGGGGGCATTGCACACTCTGTTTGCCAACCCGGCCCCGCTCAGTGCGTTGATGGTGACATTTACCTGGTTCATGGCCTCGTCTGGAATATTCACCTACCTGGGTGATTTCTTTGCCAAGACGTTCGCGATGCGGACGGAAGAGATCGCGCTGGTGCTCGGCGCGTATGGGTTGATGGGCATCGTCGGGACGCGGCTGGGCGGGCGCTTCAGCGATACGCTTGGCAAGAAGCGATCGGTGATGCTGGGAATCACCGCCTTCGGCCTGGCGGCTTTGAGCCTGCAGGCAGCCAGCCGCTCACTGCCCCTGGCACTGGCCGTGCTGGGCGTGTGGGCTATTGGGATCTGGTTCGGGTTGCCATCGCAGCAAGCGATCCTCTCGGAATTAGCGCCGGCGCTGCGGGGCACCGTGATGGCCGTCAACAACAGCGTCCTCTACCTGGGCTCAGCCGTCGGGCCGGCGGTTGCGGGGCAGATTTACATTGCCGGGAGCTTCAGTGCGTTGAGTCTCTACACCGGCGTGGTTGCAGGTATTGCTTTGGGCCTCGCGGCGCTGGTGCTGGTGGAGTGACCACCGTGGATTATACCCCTCAAGAACTCATGGTCGCTGCCGCCGCGCGTGAGATCCGCGATGGCGAAGTGGTCTTCGTCGGGATGCGGCTGCCACTGCTGGCCTTTGCCCTGGCGAAGAACACCCACGCGCCGCGCGCTATAGGCTTGTTTGAAAACGGCCTGGTGCGCGACAGGCCGTCTGTGGAACTGCTCTACACGATGAGCGATGCGCCCAACGTCCTCGGGGCGCTATGGTGCACCCGGATGGTGAATATCATGGGCCTGCTGCAGCAAGGCTGTGTCGACCTGGGCTTCATCGGAGGGGCAGAGATCGACAAGTACGGCAACCTGAATACGTCCTACATCGGCGGCTATGAGCGGCCGCAGGTTAAGCTGACCGGCAGCGGCGGCGGCGGAGATATTGCCTCCCTCACAAAGCGGTTCGTCGTCATCATGGCCCACGAAAAGCGCCGCTTCGTTGAGCGCGTCAGCTACATCACGTCGCCTGGCTATGGGACGGGTAACCGGTCTGAAAGGCCGGTAGTGGTAACGCGCGGTCGTGCGGCAGAATCCGATTCGTCTTCCTACCGATCTGGTCCGCGCGACCGCGCGTCAGGTTGGCGCCAGCAGGTTGGTCTGCCGCGCGGTGGCCCATCGGCGCTGATTACAACCCTGGGCGTCTTCGGCTTCGATCCGGTTACTGGCGAAGCGTTCCTGCGGTCTTATCATCCCGGCACCAGCCCCGACCACGTGCGCGCCAACACTGGCTCGGACTTGCGCCTCGCCACCGACGTCGTTGAAACGCCACCACCGACAGCAACAGAATTGGCGATTATCCGGCGCTACGATCCGCAGGGCTTTTGGACCAGGAAAGGTGAGGGTTGATAACCCCGTTGGGTCGGTAGTTGAACTGCCGTCCCAACAGGAAAACTGAGGGCTGACCGCTGATGGCTGAAAACTCGTATTCTCTCAACTATCGTATCATCGACGCCCACACCCACATTATGCCGTGGGACCAGATCAAGCCGGAGAATCTGGCGGCGTTCAGGCGTACCCACAAGAATTACGCCCAGATTGTCGACGTCACCAGCCACCCGGATAAGCTGGTCCGTTACATGGATCGGCTCAACGTCGAGAAGCTCGTGCTCATTAACTACCCCAGCCCCGAGGTCATCGGGTTCACGGCTGCGGCCAATGATTTTTCGGCTAACTTTGCCCGTACGCACCCGGATCGCTTCATCCCGTTCGGGGGCGTCCATCCCAAGTTCTGCGATGACGTCGCCGCCGAAATGGACCGGATCATCGACCTGGGTATCCAGGGCATCAAAATCCACCCGCCACATCAGTACATCTACCCCAACGCCTACCACGAAAGCGACGCATGGTCTGGCCTGGCAACGATCTACGAAAAGTGCCAGGCAGTGGGGCTTCCGGTCATGATCCACACTGGCACGTCTGTCTTTCCCGCTGCTCGCAACAAGTATTGCGACCCGATCTACACCGACGACCTGATCGTGGATTTCCCGAAATTAAAGATCATTCTCGCCCACGGCGGGCGACCGTTATGGATGGACACCGCTTTCTTCCTGGTGCGGCGCCATCCCAACGTCTATATGGACATCTCCAGCATCCCGCCCCAGAACCTGCTCAACTACTTCCCGCGCCTGGAGTCCATCGCCGACAAGGTGCTCTTTGGCTCAGACTGGCCCGGACCCGGCGTCCGGGATATTGGGGCTAATATTCAGTCGTTCCTGGAGTTGCCGCTTTCTGAGGAAACGCGTAGGAAAATTCTGCGTGATACGGCTCTAAAGCTTTTTGGAGACTCGACGTAATGCGCGTTAATTACAAACTTTGAGGAGGCGAAAAATGAAAGCACCGCGCATCGAAATCCCGGACCGCATGAACGCAGCCACCGTGTTCGTGGACGAAAACGTCCGGCAGGGTCGCGAGCACAAGGTGGCTATCTACTACGAAGACCAGGCAATCACTTACGGTAAAGTGCTCGAAATGGTAAACCGCACGGGCCATGCCCTGCGCGAGCTGGGACTCCGGATGGAGGAGCGCGTCATGCTCCTCCTGCTTGATTGCCCGGAGTTTGTATACAGCTTCTTCGGCGCCATCAAGATCGGCGCGGTGCCCATCCCGACCAACACCTTGCTCAAGCCCCACGACTACGAATACCTCCTCAACGACAGCCGCGCGCGCGTGCTCATCGTCAGCGAGCCCCTCTGGGCGCAGGTCGAGCCGGTGCGCGCCAACTGCAAGTACCTCAAGCAGATTATCGTCGTCGGCAAGGCGCAGGGCGAGCAAATCGCGTTCCACGACCTGGTGGGCGCTGCTTCGCCGGACCTGGACGCCGAGCCGATGAGCAAGGACGATGCCTGCTTCTGGCTCTATAGCTCGGGCACGACCGGCTTCCCCAAAGGCGCCGTGCACCTGCAACACGATATGCTCTACTGCGCCGACCTGTACGCGCGACCGGTGCTGGGTATCCACGAGAACGACCGCACCTTCTCGGTCGCCAAGTTGTTCTTTGCCTACGGATTGGGCAACGCCCTCTACTTCCCATTCCGCGTTGGCGCTTCGACCATCCTTTATCCAGGCAAACCGGACCCAGTCAAGTATTTTGAGATTATCCAACGTTACCGCCCGACGCTATTCTATTGTGTGCCGACGGGCTACGCGGCCATGCTGGCGGTGCCGGATGCTGAGAAAAAATACGATACGAGCAGCATTCGCCTGTGTGTGTCGGCCGGCGAGGCGTTGCCGCCAGCACTGTGGGAGCGCTGGTATGCGCGCTTTGGCACGGAAATCCTGGATGGCATCGGCTCCACAGAGATTCTGCACATCTTCATCTCCAATCGTGCCGGCCGCTGCAAGCCCGGCTCCAGCGGCGAACTCGTTCCGGGCTACGAAGCGAAAATTGTGGACGAGAATGATAACCCGGTGCCCGAGGGCCAGGTCGGGGACCTGCTCATCAGTGGCGAGAGCATTTGCGCCTACTACTGGAACAAGCACAGCAAGACGAAGGAGACGATTATCGGTGGATGGATCCGGACCGGCGACAAGTACTTGCAGGACGAGGACGGCTACTACTGGTATCAGGGCCGCTCAGATGACATGCTCAAAGTCGGAGGCATCTGGGTGTCTCCGGTCGAGGTCGAGAACGCGCTGATGGAGCACCCGGCAGTGCTGGAGTGCGGTGTGGTCGGCGTCCAGGACGCGGACCAGTTGATCAAGCCGAAGGCATACGTGGTGCTCAAGCCAGGCCACACCGGCTCGCCGGAAATGGCGCAAGAGCTGCAACGCTTCGTTCGCGAGAAGATCGCGGTCTACAAGTACCCGCGCTGGGTGGAATTCGTGCCGGACCTGCCAAAGACGGCTACGGGCAAGATCCAACGCTACCGGCTCCGGGAGCCAGGCGTATAGTCGGTCAGGGGGTGGAAACAGATAAGTAGAGCGGATACGTTGTGATGCCTCCGCTTTGAGGACTCTGGAGAGGTGCGGCAAAGCTGTAACTTGGCTAATTTTTATGCATCCAATTATAAAAACTGAGCGTATGCTTACGTAGATGCGTGTGACATCCGAACCAAACCGCATATCCAGATTACTTCAGGAGGAAACAGATGACCATTAATAAGCTTATCCTGGCTCTTGCCCTGGTTCTTGCCCTCGCCCTGCCGACCCTGGCAGCGGCTGCCGGCCCGGTGACGGTGACTATGGCTGCCCAGAACAATTCTGGCGAGACTGGCACAGCCACGCTGACTGATAAGGACGGCAAGACCGAGGTCGTGCTCGATCTCACGGGCGCCCCGGCTGGGATTGCGCAGCCGGCCCACATTCACAAGGGCACTTGTGACAATCTGACCGCGACACCGGCCTATCCCTTGACCAGCGTGATGGATGGCAAATCAACGACCACGGTCGATGTCTCGCTGGACGCGTTGATGAAAGAGCCTTTCGCGATCAATGTCCACAAGTCGGCGGCTGAAGCCAGCGTGTATTTTTCCTGCGGCAACATCCCCGCGGCGGCCACAATGTTGCCCAAGACCGGCGCACCGATCATGGGCGGCATTGTCGCGTTGGGTGCAGCGCTGATCGGGTTTGGGGTTCTGCTGCACAGGCGATTTGCGTAATCGCCTCTTTCAACCGAAATACCAAAAGGCGGATCGTCGCTGCGGCGATCCGCCTTTTTTCATCTCTTCTATTCAGACTCGTCATTTTGGGGGAGTCTGTCGTAAATTGTCGCCATCTCGCGAAGCTGCTCTGCGACAGCGTCCGTTAATGCTCCAGCGCTGAAACGCCAACTCCACCAGCCGCCGACTTTGCTTGGATAGTTCATCCGCGCCTCGGAGCCCAGGCTGAGCACGTCCTGGAGTGGGATGACGGCCATGTGAGCCACCGAGGCCAGCGCCAGGCGGATGAAGGCCCACGGAATGTTCAAGCCATAGACGCCGATGTATTTCTGGGCGACCTCGCGC
>JBBITV010000165.1:0-8227 GCA_037440585.1 Chloroflexota bacterium | reverse complement strand
TGCGCGAGTTGGGCTACGACGTGGTCGAGTCGGGAGCGGACAGAGAAGAGGAGCGCGCCGCCCGTGGATGGGGCCGGGTCGTGGCCGTCTTGCGACAGCAGCGGCGTGACCTGGCGACAGCGGCGTCCGGGTTGTGCCTGGCCCTGGCAGTGGCCTTCAGGCTGGTTGGGACGCCCCACGTGGTCCAGACGGCGCTGTTCGCAGCCGCGATGCTGAGCGGAGGATTCCATATTGCGCGGAGTGGGTTGGCGGCTCTGCGCACCACCTACACCCTGGACATCAACTTCCTGATGACTCTCGCCGCCCTGGGTGCAGCCGCCATCGGCGAATGGGCGGAGGGCGCGACGGTGGTCTTCCTGTTCTCCCTGGGCGAAACCCTGGAAGCCTACACCCTGAACCGGGCACGGAACGCTATCCGTGCTCTGATGAACCTGGCCCCTGCCGAGGCGACGGTGCTGCGGCCGTGCACGGAGTGCCCGAAGCATGGCGTCAGCGGCCAGCCATGCCCTGTTTGTCCATCTCACGAGGAGCGGCTGCCGGTCGAACAGCTCCAGGTGGGCGACCTGATCCTGGTCAAACCCGGCGAACGCATTCCGATGGACGGCACTGTGGTCGCCGGCACGTCGGCGGTAAACCAGGCGCCGATCACCGGGGAGTCCGTACCAGTGGACAAGGCGCCCGGCCACGAAGTCTTCGCCGGGGCGATCAACGGCGCTGGGGCACTGGACGTGCGGGTGTCGCGCCTGGCGCAAGACAACACGTTGAATCGAATCATTTTCCTGGTGGAGCAGGCACAAACCCAGAAGGCGCCCGCACAGCGTTTCGTGGACGCCTTCGCCCGTTATTACACCCCGGCCGTCGTCGCCGGGGCGGGGCTGGTGGCTGTGATCCCGCCGTTCCTGTTCGATCAGCCGTTGCTGGGTGCGGGCGGCTGGCTGTACCGGGCGTTGGTGCTGCTGGTCATCGCCTGCCCGTGCGCCCTGGTCATCTCGACCCCGGTCAGCATTGTCAGTGCCATCAGCGCGGCGGCCCGCAACGGAGTATTAATCAAAGGCGGCGGGTTCCTGGAGGCCACCGGCCGCCTGCGCGCCATCGCCTTTGACAAGACCGGCACCCTGACGCGCGGCCAGCCGGCGGTGATCGACATGGAGTGCGTGGAATGTATGCAACCGGGCGGCACGTGCGACGCCTGCGACGACATGCTGGCCCTCGCGGCCGCCATCGAGCGGCGCTCGGAGCATCCCCTGGCGCAGGCCGTGGTGCGCGCAGCCGAGGCGCGTGGGGTGGCCAGTGCCTACGCCGCGGCGGACGTGGAGGCACTGGCCGGACGTGGAGTACGTGGCCAGGTCAACGGCCAAATGGTCACGGTGGGCAGCCACTCCTATTTCGATGCCAAGGTGCCCCACAGCCCGGACCTTTGCCAGCGCGCCAGCGCCGTTGAAGCCAACGGACAAACGGCAATGCTTATCGGCGATGACAGCGGAACGCGTGGGGTCATCACTGTGGCCGACGAGGTGCGCACTTCGAGCCGGGCAGTGATCGCTGCTCTCAAGCAACTGGGCATCCAGCATACGGTCATGTTGACCGGCGATAACGAGGCCACGGCCCAGGCCATCGCCGCCGCCGTCGGCGTGGACGAGGCACGCGCGCGGCTGCTCCCGGAGCAAAAGGTCCAGGCCATCGAGGACCTGGTCGCCCGCTACGGCGCGGTAGGCATGGTCGGCGATGGAGTGAATGACGCGCCGGCCCTGGCCCGGGCGACCGTCGGCATCGCCATGGGCGGCGCGGGCACGGACCAGGCTCTGGAAACAGCCGACATCGTGTTGATGGCCGACGACCTGTCGAAGTTGCCTTTCGCCGTTGGCCTGAGCCGGCAGGCGCGGCGGGTGATTCAGCAGAACGTCGCCTTCTCCCTGGCCCTCAAAGCGCTCTTTCTGGCGTTGGCACTGCCCGGCGTGGCGACGCTCTGGATGGCCGTCGTGGCCGACATGGGCGCGTCGTTGGCCGTGATCCTGAATGGCATGCGGCTGTTGCGCGTGAAATCGTACCAGCCTTAGGAGAACCGCACCATGTCTGACCAGCGACCCGGCAAGCCGGTTCGGGAATCGATTGTCGAGTTGGTGGAGATAGTGCTGCCCAATGATGCTAACCCATTAGGCAACGTCCTGGGTGGGCGTGTCATGCACCTGATTGACATCGCTGGAGGTATGGCGGCGATGCGCCATTGTCGCAAGCCAGTGGTCACCGCGTCAGTCGAGCGGCTGGACTTCAAGCAGCCCATCAAGGTTGGCGAATTCATCATTCTCAAAGCCAGCGTCCACTACGCTGGCCGGACCTCCATTGAAGTCGGTGTCAAGGTGCTGGGCGAGCATCCCCTCACCGGCGAGCAACGCCATACCAGCACCGCCTTTCTCACCTTCGTCGCTCTCGGCCCAGACGGCAAGCCGACGGAGGTGCCAGCAGTGATTCCCGAGACGGATGAAGAACGGCGTCGCTACGAGCAAGCCAGGCAACGCCGGGAGCAGCGCCTGGCGACCGGGCATCCTGTCCCGGCTGATCCTGATCGCTAAGTGAGGGCTATCAGGAATAGGGCTGAGCAGTTACCCTGTCACAAATTAGCCTCGAGCGGTGTTAAGAGAGTGGGAAGACAAGATCGCGCCCTGCGGAGGAACGCCTTGACAGCATCGGAGGCACTACTGCTGCAACGATTCTGGCAAGGGGACCAGGCCTCCTTCGAGGCCCTGTTCCTGACCCACTATCCACGGGTCTATGCCATCCTGTTTCGATTGGTCGGAACGCGGGAAGAAGCTGAGGACCTGGCCCAGGACGTTTTCGTGCAGCTTTACCGCCATCCGTTGCACCCAAGCCGCGAGCACAACCTGGCTGCCTGGCTTTACCGCGTTGCCATGAATCTGGGCTACAACGCACTGCGTAGCGAGAGACGGCTGGCGACCCGGCGTGCAGCCCTGGCCGGCGAGAGCAACGCCGAGGCTCAGCCCGCCTCCTTCCCTGATCCGGCCGCCGAGACTATGCGGGCGGAGGAACGGGCACAGGTCCAGGCAGTGCTCTCCCAGCTTCCGCCTCAGCAGGCCCAGTTGCTGCTCCTCCGCCAGGCCGGGTTGTCTTACAGGGAACTGGCGGAGGTTCTGGGGGTAGCGCCAGGTTCGGTGGGCACGCTGCTGGCCCGGGCCGAGCGCGCTTTCGCCGCTGTGTGGGAAAAAAGGAGCGGAACATGAGCCGAGAAGACGGACTCTTGCGAGCTTATCTGGACCATGAGCTGCCACCCGGCGAGCACGCTGCGCTGGACGCACACCTGGCGACCTGCAGGGTATGCCAGTCCCGGCTGGAAGAACTGGCGGCGCAAGCTACCCTGGTCGGGAACCGGCTGGCGATCCTGGAGCCCACTGGAGCAGAAGTGGCGCCATCCGCTCGACAGGCTTGGGCGCACCTGCAGCATAGAGTGGCTGCGATGCGCCGGGCTGAGTTTACCTGGAGAGAGAGGTTAGATACCACGATGACTAAACTTTTCACGGGTCGTTGGCGACCGGTACTGGTCGGACTGGCCGCCCTGGTATTGATCGTGACCCTGTTCAGTCTGGAGCCGGTGCAGGTGGCGGCCAACCAGTTCCTGGGCGTATTCCGCGTCCGCAAGTTCGCGGTGATCAGCCTGGACCCGGCGCAAGTGCAGCGCCTGCGTGATCTTGAGGCAAGTGTGGGTGCCAGCCAGGGGTTCCCCTTCGGCGAGACCAAAACCCTCAAGGAACCCGGCAAGCCACAAATGGTCGCATCCGTCGACGAGGCGCGCGCCTATTCAGGCTTCCCGGTGCGCCTGCCCGGCCTGCTCCCGCCGGGCGTGGACGGCCCGCCGGTGTTGCGCGTCCAGGACGCGGGCGCCGGCCAAATGACCGTCGACCGGGCCAAAGCCCAGGCCCTCCTGGACGCCATCGGGCGGTCTGACTTGCAGATTCCGGCGGCCCTCGACGGCGCCACGATCGAGTTCACCTTTCCCAAAAGCGTCATCGCCGATTACAGCGGACCGGTGGGCCTGCACCTGATCCAGGTGCCAGGCCCGAGCGTCAACCTGCCGCCCGGAGTTGACCTGGCCCAGCTCGGCGAGATCGGGCTCCAGGCAGTGGGGATGTCACGGGACGAGGCCAGGCGCATGGCTGGTGCTATCGACTGGCATAACACCCTGGTCATCCCGCTGCCCAGCGATATGGCATCCTTCCAGGAAGTGAGCGTGGATGGTGTAACCGGGATTCTGATCAGCACCCGGCCCCAGGCGAACCGGCGATCTCAGGTCAGCCACAGTCTGATGTGGGCCAAGAACGGCATCGTCTACAACTTGACCGGCCGGAGCGACCCGGCGAACCTGCTGGCTGCGGCGAACTCACTAAAGTAATCTGGCAAACATGACACCTGGCCACCCACTGCAAAACTCCGGCAGCGGTCCAATCGCTACCGGAGTTTTCCTTTTCTGGATTTTGACACAGATAGGACCAGATTTGGACGCCAATTTGACCTTTTTCTGGTATTATCCGAGCATGCTGTTGACTCGCCAGCGTGTGACAAACCTGGTCATCTTCGTACTACTATTCCTCGCCTCAGGTTCGCGACCTTCTGCCGTGCGTGGCGAGCACAACCACCTGACTCCATCCAAGCGATTTCGTCCAGGCACCTTGCTCGTTGGGTTTGATCCGGCTGCCACGCAGGCACAGAAAGACCTCACCATAACCTCACGTGGCCTCACGCCGCGCGCCAGGCTGCCACAGCTCGAGGTCGTCGAGCTGGCTGTGCCGGAGGGTCGGGAGCTCGCCCTGGCCGTTGAACTCGCCCACGATCCGGGGGTGCGCTTTGCCGAACCCGATTACGTCGCTCATGCCGCCGCGGACCCGAACGATCCACGCTGGTCCGAACAATGGGGACCACAACGTATCGGTGCCAGTCGCGCCTGGGATCGGGTGCGTGATGTACGTGGACTGGTGATTGCCGTGCTCGATACAGGAGTCGCCATCGACCACCCCGATCTCAGACAGTGCATCTGGACCAATCCTGGTGAGATACCGAACAACCGTATCGACGACGACCGCAACGGTAAGGTCGATGATGTTAACGGCTGGCACTTCTTCCACACATGCAATGATTGGGGATCCTGCGAGGCGGGCGAGAACAACAACACCCGCGACGACAACGGACATGGCACCCGTGTCTCCGGCATCGTTGCAGCCGAGTCCAACAATGGCATCGGGATCACCGGCCTGGCCTGGCGCGCACCTATTCTCCCGTTGAAAGCTTTGGACAAATACGGCGACGGCTGGTACTCAGACATCGCCAGTGCCATTGTGTACGCCACAGACAACGGCGCAGCCATCATCAACCTTAGCCTGGGTGGAATCGATCCTTCAGAGACATTGCGCCTGGCAATTAACTACGCCCTTGATCACAATCGGCTCGTGGTGGCCGCTTCGGGAAACGACCAGGGGGCAATTCACTACCCGGCTGCCTACGACGGTGTAATCGCCGTCGGTGCGTCCGACCGCAACGACCAGCGGGCAAGCTTTTCGAATACCGGTCCAGAATTAGACCTGGTCGCCCCAGGGGTGAACATCCTGAGCACCTCGCTGAACCCCGCTGGCTATGCCACTGACTCGGGCACGTCCTTTGCCGCACCCCACGTGGCCGGCGTCGCAGCCCTGGTATGGGCAGCGAATCCTGCATTGACGGCTGCCCAGGTACGCGGCATTCTCGAACAGACCGCGGTGGACCTGGGGCCGGTTGGCCGCGACGATGATTACGGATACGGCCGCATCGACGCCGGCGCGGCCGTCGATCGGGCCCTGGACACCTTGCCCACGTCGCCTACGCCCACATCAACCACGACGCCAACTCGCACCGCCAGCCCGACGGCGACGCCGACGTCGAGCTGGACTCCAATCTCCACCCTAGCCCCGCGTCCGACCTTTACGCCTTCATCGACACCCTCGCCTACACCGACCAATACGGCTTCGTTTACTCCCCCGCCAACCGCCACACGGACCCTGGTTCCGCCCACGGCAACCTCCACGCCGCTCCCAACCGTCACGGCAACCGAAAGCCCGCAACCGACCGTAACACCATCGCGGCCCGCGTGTTGCCGCCAAACAGTGTACCTCCCGTTTTTGGCCGTCGGGCCAGCTAGATAATCGCATATGTAATGGGGTAACCCACTGGCAATGAACTCTGGCGGGATGCAGTCATGGAAGCCGCCCGTCCCCGTAGTCAGGGGCCGATTGCCAGGGCGCTCAAGGGGGTGAAGCACCGCGTCGCCATCTTCAGCGGCAAAGGCGGTGTCGGCAAAACCAGCGCGACGATCAACCTGGGCGCTGCCCTGCACGAGATGGGTTACCAGGTCGCCATCTTCGACGCCGACGTGCACGGCCCGGCGGTGCCCAAGTCGTTGGGCGTCTTGGGGCGGCTGGACGTCGTGCCCGGCCACACTGGCCATCACGATCTGCGATTCGACCCCATCCTCTCTGAGCATGGGCTGAAAGTGGTCTCCGTGGCCTCTATCTGGCCGGGCGAGGAAGTGCCCATCCTGTGGAAGGGTGCCCACAAGATGCGCTCCATTCGCCAGTTCCTCTCCGGCATCAACTGGGGCCGCCTGGACTTCTTGTTGGTGGACTTGCCGCCCGGTACGGGCGACGAGGTGCAGACGGTCATGAACTCGATCCCGGACTTGAGCGGGATGCTGGTCATCACCACGCCCCAGGGCATCTCGACCATGGTCTGCAGCAAGGCGATCAACGCCGCGCGCGAGCTCAACGCCCCCGTCCTGGGCCTGATTGAGAACATGAGCGTCCTGAACTGCCCGTGCTGCGGCGCCGAGATCCACCTCTTCGGTCGGCCCAAGGGCGAGCGGCTGGCACGCATGATGGACGTGCCATTCTGGGGCCACATCCCCCTGGCGCCCGAGATGGGCGAGTGTGTCGACGAGGGGATCCCGGTCGTGAAGAAGTACCCAGACGCGCCGGTGAGCCAGGCGTTCCGGGAGATGGCGAACAAGCTGCTGGTCAGCCTGCGCGTCGAAGGGCCAATGGCTAAGGACGAAGTTGGGATGCCATCTCACGACGATCACGATGGACACCATGGACATCATCCTCACCACCACCACTAGGCCAGGCGACGGGACGATGAGTCAGACGCCACAGGCAAACCACGAGGAGTTGACTCGCCAGGCCCTGGCGATGGGCACCCAGGCGCTGGACCTGCTGCGCCGCTTTGGCCGCGAGCAGATCTCAGCCGACGAGTTGGTCGCGTGCCTACTGGAGCTCGGCGCCCGGTCTACCCTGGCCGAATACTGGGACCTGCTGATTGGCGAGCCTGCCCTGGCAGCCTGCTTTGAAGTCTTGCAGCTCTTGAGTACCCTGGAGTCGGAGATCGACTATCAGCTTCTGCGCTACGGCCCGACTTCGCTCTACGAAGACTACAAGGAACTGGAATTGGCAGTACGGCGACTCAAAACAATGACCAAATCCCAATGACCAATGACCAAATCCCAAAGACCAAATCCCAAAAGGATTGGTCATTGGGATTTGGGATTTGGGATTTGGTCTTTGGGATTTGGTCATTGGTCATTGGTCATTTTGATAAAGGAGGTTTGTGAATATGTCTGAAGGACAGCGCCTGGACGGGCGGCACCACACTGCCCAGGCCGTCGAGATCCTCAACAAGGTGCGGAATGACCTGCCGGGATTGGCCGGAAAGCTGGATGCGGCTCAGATCCCGGTGTGGGAGGAGAAGATCAAGGCCCTGGTCGACGATACCCCGCTCATCATGGAGAAGTTGTTCCTCAAGACGCAGGGCGGTACGCACCTGGCCGAAGTATCCCTGGAAAAGGTGAGAGCCCTGGAAAGCGTGGTCGCGCAGGGCTTCCAGGACAAGTCGGTCGCTGATGCGACTAAGGCGGTGGGGGACGCCGTGGAAGCGGTAGAGAAGGAATTCGGCGCCTTCATCCACAAGGCCAAGACGCACGTCATCCGGATGACGTAGGGGGAGGACGTGATGAAACTGGTTGGCAAAGTCGCGCTGGTCACCGGTGCCGCCCGCGGCCAGGGCCGGAATCACTGTCTGCGACTGGCTCAGGAGGGGGCAGATATCGTGGCGCTAGACATCTGCCACGACCTGCCCTATCCTGGCTATCACCTGGCCACGCCTGAGCAACTGGACGAGGTGGTGCGCGAAGTCCGGG
>JBBITV010000164.1:5074-8273 GCA_037440585.1 Chloroflexota bacterium | reverse complement strand
GGCTAATACTGGCCGATACACATCTTGCTGCGTCCTCGGCATCTTTCTGGCGATAAGCATCCACAGCTATGCGGGAAGCTAAGGATGCTTATCGCCAGGCATCTGCCTGGGGTTTTTGAGATACTTGTCGTCCAGCATTAGCGGGCCAGTTCGAGTGGCCCGATCTCTCACCGATCGACGGACTTCCATGCCGGATCGGGCTCGACATTTGATCTTTCAGAAATACGTCGACAAAATCTTATACAACTGCCTGATCGTCTCCAAATCACCCTTCCTCGCCTGCCCGCCGCTGGCCTCGGCAATCGCCTGGAGCACTTTCATGTCTGCATCGTTGCCGTAGGCGATGCAGAAGATGACTACCGGCACGCCAGTCCGGTTGCCATCGCGGATCTTGCGGGTGAGCTGGTCCAGGCTGATGCGCGAAGCGTTTTCTTTCCCGTCGGTCATGGCGACGATGGCATTAATGCGCTCGCGGTCGCCGCGCGCCTGCAGGCGGTCGTAGGCCTGGGCCACGGCGTCCAGGAGGGCGGTGTTGCCGGTCGCTTGCAGGCCATCCACCGTGGATACCAGCGTCGCCCGGTTCGCGCTCATCTCCTTCAGGTCGATCAGGTCCTTGATCGAGGTGGCGAACTCCACCAGGCCCACTTGCTCCTGGTCGCCCTTGATCTGGTCCAGGAAGATGCGCAGAGCCTCCCTGGCGCTGTCCAGCTTTTGCCCGGCCATGCTGCCCGACGTGTCTACCACCAGGAACACGTTGGTCTTGCGCTTGGTGTAAAACCACACGTCGCGCACCACCTGGACGACGTTTGGGCTGGGGATCTGGAGGGCCGTCTGCGGCTCCTTGGGATCAACGCCGTTGGCGCGGGTGATGGGTGAGGATGCATCGTCGAGAGGGATGCTCAAGTCGGCGGGGCGATAGCCGGCCGATAGGATGCGCATCTGGGCCTCGCGCGAGAGCAGCCAATCACGGAAGCGTCCAAAGGCCAGGCGCTGATTGGCGGTCAACGTGGGCTGTTCCAGCAGCGCCAGCGGGTGATCTGCCCACAGTGTGCCCTCTTTCGGATAAACCGCCACCAGTTTCGGCCCGCGTTGCGTCTTGTTAAAGTCAATGAGCAGTTGCTCGCTGACCACGAAGGCATCCAGGAACCCGCGCCCTTCCTGTTTGGCGCGCTGGATCACCGCCAATTCGCCCTCGCCGTAGAAGCGCACCGTTTTCTCGATGGCGGCGACGTAGTCCAGGGTGACCTGTGCCCTGGCATCCTCCTCGGTCAGACCGCGTGTCTTGCCTGCGCCGGCGTAGAACTCGGCCAGCGTCGCCAGCAGGCCGCTCGCAGTGGTCGTCGAGGGATGGCTCCACTTGAAGTTCGGATCGACCCTGGCCCGCGCCAGCACGTCGTTCCAGCCGATAGGCGTGCCGGGGTAGCCCAGTGCCTTCGCCACGTCCTCCCACATGGCGATGACCACCGGGCTGGTCGCGTACCGTTTCGTCTCGCCCACCAGCCCGCTCTCGCCCTGGGTGCGTGCGCGCCACGCGCGATCAACCTGATCGAGCCAGATGGACGAGTCCGGGGTTATCGCCTCGACCTTGCCATCGAGGGCCGCGTCGATCATCGCCTCCGGGTCGAGTTTGACCGGCTCAATCCGCATCACCTGGCCGTCCGGGGTGCGCAAATTTTGAGTGTTGAACTTCACCACCAGGTCGGCGAACAGAGCCTCTTTCTCCGGCGAATACGCCACCGTCAGCACGGCGGTGTTGGCCGACGGCGTGGGTGGTTGTTGCGGCCCTCGCAAGCTGTCGAGCACGACCACAGCGGTCAGGCACATCGCCAGCAGCAGGACGATGGCCACGACGACGGCGAGGACGGCGAGGGGCAAGCGACCGGTGTTAGATTGGGTGCGAAAAGGTCGTTTCATGTTTCAAGTTCCGGGTTTTGAGTTTCGAGTTTCGAGTCCAGCAACACGGAACTCGAAACCCGAAACTCGAAACTATCGTTGCGCCACATTCAGATCAAACCACCGTAACAACGCCTGCAACACGTCCCGGCCCGGCGAACGCATGGCCGTGGTGCGTGGGACAATGGTCATCGCGCCCTGGCCTTGCCACTTGACGAACAGGCTGCCAGCGTCCGTCACCGGCACGTCGGTGTTGGCCGGGCGCAGGCCGCGTGCGACAGCCTGCTTCTGAACGTCCGGCGTGAGCAGGTACTTCTCGAACTCCAGGGCGGCGTTTTTCTCCAGGGCCGTGGTTTCTGGCCCCATCCACACGCTGAACGGGAAGTCGAACCAGGTCACGTACTTTGGGTAGACGATGATCAGCGGGTCGGCCCAGCGGGTCTGGATGCCCTGCATGTTGGTCAGCAGGTCGCTTTCCAGCAACTGGCCGCCGTCGCCGGTCGAGTAGCCGAAGAGGGCCAGGTTCTCCACCGAGTAGGAGCCCAGGCTGGAGAAGTCGGTGACGGAGCCCATTAATTCCTTGAGCCAGGCCTGGAACTTGGGATCGGTCACGTCGGCGGTGGTGATGTTGGTCCGGCCGTAGTACTCTCCGGCCGCGGCCACCATCGCCGCGAGCCCGCCCACGTTCTTGCGCGGGTTGGGCACCACCAGCTTGAAGTAGCCCCATTCCGGCTGCCCACCCAGTTCCGGCCAGCCGCCTTTGGCAATCGCCGCATCGTGAATCGCGCGCCAATCGATCTCGCCGTATTTCTTCTTGAGCACGTCGGCGCGACTGGCGTAGATGCCCCACGAGAACAGGGACACGGCGATGGGCCGGGCGCGGTACTCACCGTCGGTCAGGAACACGTCGCGGCCCTGTTTCTCCTTCAAGGCGGCATTGACCAGCTCGACCAGGTAGCGGCTATCGGGGATCCAGGCCGTCGGCACCGGCTTCATCTCGTCCCGGTCGAAGCGGCCCAGCGCCGTCAGCCCGTCCATCGGCGTCACGACCACCCGGATGGGCTTGCCCTCCAGCTTGCGATTCTCGCCGTTGAACTTCCGCGCCGCCTCCTGCACCCACGGCTCCACCGGCAGCGCCGTGACGACGCGGACTTCCAGCTCGCTTTGTTGCGGGGCCTGGATCCCTCCCGGCTGCGTGAGCCGCTGCACCGCCAGCGACACCCCGACGATGCCGAGGGCGAGCAGGATGACGAGAAAGAATATAATGCGAGTTCGGTTCATCGAAAACCTCTTGCGCCATTTGCTC
>JBBITV010000164.1:4150-4974 GCA_037440585.1 Chloroflexota bacterium | reverse complement strand
TGTCATGCTGAGCGGAGCGAAGCATCTCTGCCAGCGCGAATAAGAGACCCTTCGCCTCGCTCAGGGTGACTTGCGCCATTTGCTCTGTCATGCTGAGCGGAGCGAAGCATCTCTGCCAGCGCGAATAAGAGACCCTTCGCTTCGCTCAGGGTGACTTCAATGTGTTGCATTTTTCGTCAGCGATTTTTGAACAGCTTGCCCGGCACGAGGACCACAAACCAGACCGCCCCGCCATCCAGGATCGGCAGCATCTGGGCGAAGTACGGCGTCCCGCGCAGGCTCACGGCGGAGGCGACGATGATCGCCACCCACACGATCACCGCGCTGATGAGATAGCTGCATTGCCACCTGGCCATATCAGTCATAGGTTTGCTCCCTTGTATTCTCCTCGCCATCAGGAAGAACTAGCCGATCACGATCCCGATGAGAACAGCCACCATGCCCGGAAAAGCTGGAACAGGGAAGTTGAGCAGTTGCACTGAATTCAATCTGCGAACAGTATCTCCAGAAAGCTGCCGAGCGAATCCTTCCCTTCCAGCACCTTCAGGTTATATACCTCAGTATACCCGCAATGCGTGCAACTTGCAAAGGCGTAGCGGTACGGCTGAATCTCTAGGAGCCGCGAGATTCCGCGCCCCGACATCGCCAGGTCTTCCACGTGTGCGCCGTGCGAACCGCACTTGGCGCACACGAACTTCTCGCCCAACAGTGCTTGTGTTTGGGACATGGTTGCATCTCCCTCAGGCTTCTGGGGGTTTTGGGCGGGCGGCAAGCCCCCGCCCCAAACCCCACCACTCCCCCCACTCCTGGCCCGCGGGCAGGAG
>JBBITV010000164.1:0-4140 GCA_037440585.1 Chloroflexota bacterium | reverse complement strand
GGGTTTGGGGCGGGCAAAACGCGCCCCCCCAAAACCCCTGAACCCTACTGAATCCCGAGCCTCTTCTTCCGCTCGGCCAACTGGGTTTCGATGGTCTGCTGTTCCAGCATCTCCGCCATCTGGGTCTCCAGCCGGCCGGCGTCCATCTCGGCTTGTGCTTCGGCCTTATCCAGCCGCTTCTGGACGTAGGCGCGCATCTCGTCGATGCCGGCCTCTTCGGTCGTCACCCCGGCGACGCCCTCGACCACCTTGTGGGTCACTTCCTTGGACTTGGCCAACTCCAACATTGCCTGCAGCTCGGCCCGTTCCTGCTTGACCTCGGTCAGCTTGGCTTCCAGCTTGAGCTTGGCGCTGAGCAGCTTCTGGTACTCCGCCTCCTGCTTGAGGGCCTGCTCCTTGTAGCTGTCCGCCAGGCGCTTCTGGGTGTTGTACCGGCTCTGCGCCGCCACGGCCAGGTCTTGCTTGTTTTCCTTCAGGAACAAGTCGATGTTGCGGTCCAATTCGTCGGCCCTGGCGTCGAACTCCTCGTACTTGCGGCGCAAGGTCTTCGCCTCACCACCGACGGTGGCGGCCGCATCCTCCAGCGCCTCCAGATTGTCCTCAACGCGGCGGATGTACTCGTCCACCACGGCAATGCTGTTGGCCCTCAACGCCTGATCGATCAGGTAGTTGATGTTCGCCGAAATCAGCATCCCCACCCGGTCCAAAATCGATTGTGCCATCTTTCAGATCCTCCTTGTTAGATTGACTTGTCAGATTGACTTGCGGCTGAGGCCGCTCAAAATGCTTACAGGATATATTGTACCACGTTGCTGTACCATCTGCCAGACACGAAGCCCACATCAAGCTGACAAATGTATACCCACGGATAGAAAAGACCACGGATATTCTTGTTTTCTCGGTTATAGAACTTACGAAGCGTGGCTTCTCTCCAAGAAAACTGCCGTGCCTCCTATCCCTGGGGTTCAAGATTAATCGGGATTAACACCATAGATTTGCAGTTGCTTCTTACCGAAGTTCACGATGAGGCCAAACTTCAGGCCGAGGCTATTGAGATAGGTCTTCATTCGAGCAAAATCGTATCTGGGAGGCTGATCAAGCAGCGAACGAACACTGAGCAGGTAGTTGCCCTCGACTACCAAGTGATCGCTCGGATGCCGAGCCAGAACTCGGCCATCCAATATGGCAGGGATTTCAACCTTGGCCTGGCAGTTTAGGCCGTTGTTCTCCATCTCAATTGCTATGATCCTGCGGTACACGATCTCCGAGTAACCAAGGCCATATTGTTGACCGACAGCAAGGATGTTGTGCCGGATCTGACGCAGACATAACCGATCCATATCAGTCATTTGAGGCTTGATCAAGTCGTAGTCCTCGCATATGGCCAGTTCGGGTTCATCCCAGACAACTCTCTCAATTTGGACTCGTATGGAGCCAAGGTTGACGAGCAGGCCGAGATCTTTTCCCCAGCACTTCAAGTAATTGATGAGTTGAGCGTAGTGCGCCTCGACGAAAGTGGAAAAGGGCAGCACCTTCAGTTCCAGAATGATCAGGTCACCCACGATCAAGTCGCACTCAAAGACATGAACCTCGATACCGCGATGGACAATGGCCTTGCGTGGCTTAGAAGCAAGGCTAGTACCTTTATCCTGCAAGACCTCAACCAATCCCTGATGATAAACCTCCTCAGGCCACCCCATTTTCAATTTATTTCGCACATCGAAAATCGATCCACGAAGCTCATACGTCAATTGCTCGTGTCGCAAATAGGCCATCTGGTTCCTCCCAAGGAAACAGAACTAAGGAAAATTATCCGTGGTCTTTTCTATCCGTGGGTCTTAATCCTGAGACTTTGTTTGGAATGCAGGCATTAGACTCACGACTGCAGCTTATATCCTCGTCCCCGGACCGTCACCACATACCGCGGCCGCCTCGGCTCCGGCTCTACCTTCTCGCGAAGCCGACCCACCAACCGCTCGATGCGCGCATCGTCGACCTCGTCGATATAGTCCTCGCCCCAGACGGCCTGGACAATCTGGTATTTGTCCACGATCTGGTTGATCCGGCCATACAACAAGAGCAGCAAACGGTATTCCAGGTCCGTCAGCGGCGAAAGCTGGACGCCATCAACCCAGACGTCACCGGCCTGCACATCCACGCGGACACCGGCGCGCAATGGCTCCCGGGCGATACGCTGGCGGCGGACATAGTCAGCAAACAGGCGGCAGAAGGGCTCCGGTCCGTGTTCCCCATCACGCACCAGGTACTTGCGACGCAGCGATTCCAGCGCAGCCGGATCGGGGCCAGGATCGGGGGTCAGGAATGCAAGGAGAGCGGCTTGCTCGTCCTCACCGAGGTCACGCCAGAGTTTGGCGCACTCGGCCCGGACGACATCGTCGGCAGCCAGGAGGGTTTCGACGCGGCGATGGATCAACTGGTTCTGGCTTGGGCTGCGCTCCGGCGCGCCGGTCACTGGCCCGAGAACGGCACAGGCCGCCTCGAGCAACCCGGGGTGGCCGTCTGCCTGGACGCGCAAGAAGGCCAGGTCTTCGTCGTCGAAGGTAACGCCGTTACGCGCGGCCCACTGGCGGGCCAGGGCACGCGTCCCGGCCTCGTCCAGGGGTGCCAGTTGGCGTGTACAGTGGGCGAAGAGCTCGATGAACTCGCTTGCGTCGCCGTCGTTGCGGATTTCGGCCAGCGGCCGGTCCGTCGCGACGACGTAGCACAATGCAGGGCCATAGCGATCCTGCAGCGCGCGCAGATTCAACAGCGCCTGGCCCTCCACGGCTGCCAACAGTGCATCCATCTCATCAAAGGCCAGTACCAGGCGCTGGCTACTGGTTTCGATGGCTGCGCGCAACCCCTGGACAAAACTGTGCACGTCCAGAAAGTGCGAAGTCGGCGCGACCAGAGTATCATAAGCGCGGCGCAGGTCAGCCAGCCAGGCAGCATCAGTGTAGCGTGCCGTAGCCGTTTCGATCAGGGCTTGCAGTGTAATCTCGTATAACCCCTGAGCAGAGCGCTCCAATGCCAGGTTGCAGTCGACGTAAACCCAGAGGCGTTCGCCATCTGGCGCGTTGGCGGCTTCGCACACCGTTCGCAGCAACCTGGATTTGCCCAGGTTGCTCACGCCAGAGATGGCACAACAATGATCGTGGTCGATGCATCCAAGGATGAATTCTGCGTCCGCATCCCGGCCAACTGTATTCGTAATGCTATGGCCACTCTCGAACATTATCCTCAACTCAGTGGCGTTTCGGCGGGCGCGTCGCGCCCGTCAAAACCCCGCAGATGATTTTTCGGTGGGGAGGTGAGATCAGAGCATCCACTGAATCTACGGACTCCGCCCCTGCTGGTTTCGCGTCCGCACTTCCCTAGCACTACAACGGATTAGGGGAAGGAACGGATTGAGGGAAGAAATCTGTTCCTTCCCCTAATCCGTTGTAGTGTATTGATATATCGGGCTAAAAGCGGTATAATGGGAGTATAACGAAACGCATCTCCAAGTGATTCAGTGGCAGCCTCATTGTAGCATACAAGTTCGCCTGGTGCAATCAGAAAGCTTGTCCCTTCGTTACACTCAGGGCAGGCTCTGAGCGAAGTCAAAGGAGAGGTTCCCATGAAATGTCCAGCTTGTGGCACCGCCAACCCTCTACACCGTGACACGTGCGCCCAATGTGGCGTGCCCATCGCCTATCTGCGAGATAACGTCTACCTGGGCCGTCAATTCGCCTTCTTCAATGCCTCGCCGGCCCAACCTATCGTCGTCGACCTGGCGCCGGCCGGCCAAACCCGCCCTGCTGAGCAGCGTTTCACCACGCCGGCCATAATCTCTCGACATGAATCCGCTGTTCACTTTGCACCAGCAGCTCCGGATCAGGAGCCCCCGTTCCCCCTCTCCCTTTTGCGGCGACCCCCTCGGCGGATGGATCTCCCAGAGACTCTGCCCGTCGTCGAATTCCCCACCCTCGACCTGGTGACGGTCGTCACCGACCGCAAGATCTACCGGCCCGAAGATGAGGTCCACATCTTCATTGTCGGGCTTAACTGCGCTGGCCAGGCGGCCAACCTGGAGGTGAAGCTGGCTGGCCAGCGGGTCTACCAGACCCGCGTGACCTTGAACGACGCCGGTCTCCATCT
>JBBITV010000163.1:2032-8300 GCA_037440585.1 Chloroflexota bacterium | reverse complement strand
GGCCAACATCCGGCGTTGAACCACGGCGGTTCAACGCCGGAACCCGCAACGGGCAATCAAATGCCCGTGCTACCAAGCGGCGCCCCCTCAAAGGGGGCTGGGACAGTTTGCCGAAAAGCCGGATGCATCCGGCGCTGCTTGGTAGCCCGGAGATTTCATGATACTGCTGGCAAACACTTGAAGGCAAACTGCCGGCCCTTAGCAAAGGTGACTCGCCGCAGGGCAGCCCTAGGCTAAAGCCATGGGCTAAAAGAGCGAAGCCCTACGGGCTAACGGCCAGCCCCGAAGGGGCTTCGCTCTCTCAGCGCATGGCTTTTAGCCCGGCGCTTGTCCCCACGACAAGGCACCTTCGTTTCCGAGAAATCACTTTGGCCACTACTGTTTGCCAACAGTATCATTTGATGCCCGTTGCGGGCGTGGCTGAACGAGCCTTCACTAAGAGAATTCACCTGAATCTGGTCATCGCGTTGGCCTGGCACATTGCCGTCACTTCGGCCCGTACTGCTTGCCATCAGTATCAGTTTATCTCCGGCGATTCTGCACCAGACGAGCCGTTCCATTTATGTCCGGCGTGCGCCGTCGACCAATTGCCGGTAGGGATTGCCGGATTAATTTGTCAGTCTCCAATAACGGAGGTTAGAACAGTGGATACTTATCAGTGCATCCGCACCAAGCGCGAGGTGCGCGAGTTTGCCGATCGCGCGATTCCTGAAGAAGCCTTGCGCAGAATCCTCAATGCTGGCCGGCTGGCCGGGAGCTCAAAAAACACGCAGCCCTGGCATTTCATCCTGGTTCGGAATCGGGACACCCTGGCCCGGCTCTCGCAGACCGGTAACTGGGCCGGCCACCTGGCCAGGGCTGCCGCGGCGGTTGTCATCGTGAATACCCCGGCTGACCGGTGGCAGGTCATGTTTGACGTCGGCCGGGCGGCCCAGAACATGATGCTGGCCGGGTGGGAGCTTGGACTGGTGTCGGTGCCCGCGGCGATCTACCAGGAGGCTGAAGCCAAGGCCATCCTGGGGGTGCCGGAAGGGTTGGAAGTCCACGTAGCCCTCTCGTTCGGCTATCCGGCCGAGACCGTGGATCTGAATCGGCCGCCCCGCGCCAGTGGCCGGCGCCAGTTTAGTGAGGTGGTTCACTGGGAGCACTGGGGGAACCAGGCGGAAACAGACTGAGCGGCGGCGGATGATACGACCATCGTTGTCTGCAAGAGCGACTCATGGCGCTGATGACTTGACCCACAATCGTCCGGCCCTGGATTTTACCGCCGCGGCGATGTTGGTGATTCTTTGCTCGAGTTGGGCCCTACAGCAGGTCGCCATCAAAGTGGCCAACCAGGGCATTTCGCCGATCCTGCAAGCGGGTATCCGGTCGGTCGCCGCCACAGTTCTGGTTGGAATCTGGATGGCCGTGCGCCGGGAACCGCTCCGGGAGAGGGACTGCTGGTCGGCCTCGTGGCCGATCAGTCGGCCCTGCACGGCCTGTTGGCCCAAATCCGAGATCTTGGATTGCCGCTACTCTCCGTCGAGAAATTAATGATTCGGATTCAGTTGGTATAGTACAAAATTCATTTCATCCTGTGGGCCATTTACGTCGTGCGGCGGTACGGGGAAGAAAACGCTGCGCCCGTTCAGAAGCAAATTGCCTGACCACAAATCTGGCGCAAGTGCAGATTGGTCGGGAGACAGCCGAGTACCAGGCGCGTGAAGTCACCGAAGCGGAGATGGAGCGATACTGGCCCCAATTGGTGGAATTGTGGTCGGCATATCAAGCCCACTTCAAGAGCAGCGGCCAGAGGGCTGTGTTCGTGCTTGAGCCGGTCTCAGCAGATTGTGGAAAATGAGGAGATAATCAAATGCCAAGTTTCTCATTCTGGCAAAGATGGCTACTGGTCGTCGGGTTAGTCATCACCGTTTTCGGAATCGTGATGGCGCTCACCAGTGGAACGCCGCTCTTTGACTTGTTCAATAGGCAGATTGATCCGGCTTTCTGGGGTGTAGATCCGTTGTTGGAGAACACAAAACAATTTCAGCAATGGATTTATGGAGTGTGGGGCGCCACTATCGCCGGGTGGGGCATCTTCGTAACTTTCATCGCGCGGTATCCATTCGCCAAGAAAGAAAGATGGGCGTGGGACTGTATCGTCATCGGACTGCTCACCTGGTTTGTCCTCGATACATCGCTCTCTTTTTTCTACAGAGTCTACTTCAACGTCGCGTTTAACGCGGGCTTGCTCGTCTTGGCAATGTTACCCATGGTGTTCACACGAAAAGAATTTGTTTGATTCAAATCAGGCAAGCGTCGCCAATCTGATCCTCTTTGTACGTAAAACCAATCAACGCTATAATTACCTCCAGCTTACGGGACGTCTGGTGGATATTCATATGCAACTTTATGGAGACGCCACTGTTTCGGATCGATCTGAATGGGCGCAGCCCCCAGCAGATCATCAAATCCATCGAGACCCCACTGACCGTGTTGAAAACCCACATTTTCCCGTTGATCTTCATCGGCATTCTGGGTGGGAGTTTGCAGTCAAACCTGGGCGCGAGCGCTGGCTACGACTTTCTGGCGTTCGTGTTCACGGGGGTACTTGCGTAGACGCTCTTTCAGTCCACGGCATTGGGGGTCATCTCGCTCATCGAAGATCGGGAGAACGATTTCAGCCAGGAGATTTTCGTCTCGCCCATCTCCCGCTACTCCATCATCTTTGGCAAGATCCTGGGCGAGTCACTGGTCGCCTTCCCGCAGGGCGCGGCGATCGTGATCTTTGGGCTGCTCATCGGCGTGTCTATCTCGGCGACCCAATTGCTGGGGCTGCTCGTGGTCGGAGTCGCCATCTGCCTGGTCGGCGGGGCGTTCGGCATTCTGATGCTATCGAGTTTCAGCAGCCAGCGCACGGCGAATCAGGTCTTCCCTTTCATCGTGTTCCCGCAATTCTTCACCGCGGGCGTGTTCGCGCCGGTCAAGGTGCTGCCGTTCTACCTGGAGATCCTGTCGCGCATCTCGCCGCTGCGCTACGCGGTCGACCTGATGCGGAATGCATTCTACGCCGGGCACCCGGACTATTCCGCAGTCATCCTTGACAGCCCGGCCCTCAATACGTCCGTGATGGCGCTGATGTTCGCCGCCTTCCTCATCGCCGGCACAGCGCTGTTCGTGCGCAATGAGCGTAATCGTTAGTATGATCAGGAACCTCGTGGAGGAATCTCGAAGAATTCGGCCGGGAAAGATTGGCTGCACTCGTCCACCAGGAGTCCGCTTTATCGGCCAAAGAATTGGTCCGTGCATTGCGAGACACACTGCAGGCCTTCACGAATGGACGGCCACTTGCCGATGATACGACCATCATCGCTTGCAAGGGCGACGGAGGAAACAATGAAAGACACACTGAAACCGGGGATTGAACACGAATTTCGTTTCCGCGTATCGGAATCGAAGATGGTTCCCGCGCTCTACCCGGAAGCGCCGGAGTTTCAGGAAATGCCTGAAGTATTCGCGACCGGATTCATGGTCGGGCTCCTGGAATGGGCGTGCATCGATGCCCTGAAACCCCATCTCGACTGGCCGGCGGAACAGACCGTCGGCACCCAGATCAATGTCAGTCACACCGCTGCTACGCCCCCCGGGTTCGAGGTTACAGCGAGGGTGAAACTGATTGAGGTTGACGGACGGCGGCTCGTCTTCGAGGTGGAGGCCCACGATGGCGTGGACCCCATCGCCAAGGGGACTCACGAGCGCTTCGTTATTAACCGTGATCGATTTAACCAGAGAGTCAAAGCCAAGGCTCAAGCGGTGAGCGCTTAGAGAAGCCTCTGAGGGTCTCGGAAACCCTCGGAGGCTCTTGTGCAACAGGTCGCCATCCGATGAAATTGACTACGGGCGTCAGAACGTCACTCTCCGTCCTCGCCCGTGGTGCGGACGATTTCCACCTTGACTTGCGCCAGCAGCGCGGCCATCGCTCCCAGCGCGGCCAGCACCGGCGCGAACACCGTCACCACACCGCCCACGGCGACCCCCGCAGTCAAGGGGACTTCCAGCAGAATCTCGCCGCTGGGCTTGCGGATAATCAGGCGGCGGACGTTCCCCTCTTCAATCAGTTGCCTGGCGCGCTCAACCAGTTCGCTACCCGCAACTTCAATTTCTTCCGTCCACGTGCGTTCTTTCTTGGGTTGGTCAGTCATTGGGTCCTCCTGCGGATTGTGAATCATCTTCTCGATGGAGTCCACTCGCATGGCACTTTTATATACGAAACAAGCGCACTTATGTTTCTCCAACGGACGATAAGGACTCAGCCTTCCTGCACAACACCTCGGACGGCCTCGACCTGCCCTACGCCCGGCTGCCCCTGATCTCTTGATCGACCCTCTTGACAGCCTCTCCATTTTCCGGTATAATTACCCCAACAGAACGTTTGTTCTATTGGCGATTCTGTTGCAAGTCCTGCCGTGATGGCTATTCGGTGGGAAGGTCCCGTGAGGCAGCGATGCAATGCAAACCCTCAAACTGGTTGCGGTGGCATTCGCTCTGGCCCTCGGCGCAGCGGTCGCCTACCGGCTGAGTAACGAGGGAATGGCGGTCATCGTTGGCGTTATCTGCGGGGTGACGGCGACGATCCCGGTGAGCCTGCTTGTGCTCTTCGTCGTCCGGCGTCAGGAGGAGCAGCGCCACGCACGGCGGGAGCCAGGCCCGGCAATTCCACCGGTCATTGTGGTGCAGCCGCCAACGAGTCAGGGTTGGACGGGACAGTCCTGGTCCCAGAATCCCTTGCCACCACCTGACCCGTTCCCGCCACGACAGTGGCGGATCATAGGCGAGGAGGACGTTGACGAGTAGAGAGTACTTACTTTGGCAAAGTCCGGGGGACCTCAGTTAGAGCGGTGACGAGGAGGTCGAGGGCCAGGACCGGGTCGGAGCGGCCGGTCTTGATGGCAGCGTCCGTCTCCAGCAGGCGGTCATAAATCGCGTCGAGTTGCGCCAGGCTAAAGTTGCGGACCTGGCGCAACCCTTTTTCGACCACGAAAGGGTGCAGCCCAAGCCTGGCCCGGATGCCCTCCGGTCCCTGACCTTGGGCCGCGAGTTCGCGGAGCTGCATCAGGATACGGAACTGGCGGACGATCATCGTGAGGAGATACAGCGGCGCCTGGCCATCGTCCAGGAGCTCGTGGAGCAGACCCAGGGCACGGCGGCGGTCGCGGGCGGCGACGGCGTCCACCATCTCAAAGATGTTGGCTTCCCGGACCGAGCTGACCATTAGCCGCACGTCGGTTTCAGAAATCGCGCGCCCGCCGGTGTAAGTTAGCAGCTTTTCAATCTCCTGATCCAGCAGGCGCAGGTCATTGCCCAGGAAAGCCTCGAGCTGGGCTACAGCAGCCGGGTGGATGGTACCGCCCTTATTCTTGACTCGCTTCTGAATCCACCCCCCGATTTCATGCTTCTTGAGTGGCTCAAATTCGCGGACGTATGCCTGGTCTTTGCTCAGTTTGCCCGCGTATTTCAGGACCGGGTGGCCTTTGCTCAATGCCTTGTTTTCCAGGAAGACCAGGCGGGTGGTCTGGGGCAGGCGGTCCAGATAGGCGATCAGTCTGTCAGTCAGGGTATTGTGCTCGGGCTTGTCACCGAGCTCGTCCCCACGTGGCTCCAGGCGCGCCAGCAGTCCCTCGACGATAACAAGCCGCCGGTCACCGAAGAAGGGAATCGCGTCGCAGGCGTGTTGCAGCTCGTCGAGGGTGAGCTTGCGCCCGTCGAGAACCGACGTGTTGAGAGTGAGCCAGGTAGGGTCGCCGAACTTGCCCTTGAGGTCAGTGAGGGCTTCAGAGCGGGTGAATTCGTTTTCGCCGTGCAGGATATAGAACACTAGCGCTCGACTTCCACTTTGTGGACGACGACCCTGCCGAATTGCTGGCGCTTGACGCCTTTGATGCGGCCGCCGAGCTGGTTGGGCGAGGTCGTAAGCCGTTCCTGGACGACCGGGCCGAGGGGCTGCGCCAGGAGCACCGCGGCCGTCGTCGCCAGAATCATGCGCGGCAGCTTGTCGACCACGGGTCGATCTTTGCCAGAACTTGCGGCAAAGCTACTCAGCCCGGCGAGTAGCCCGGCCACGACGATGTTGGTGCCACAACGCGGGTGGACCGCCAGGTTGGTTTCACCGGCGTGCATCCGGGCCAACGCCTCCTCGGCTGCGCCGGCAACGGCCTCCGTGGGCACATCGCCGTAGATGAAATAGCCATCGCACGTGCACCTGGCCGGCCATGCGACGCGCGATGGC
>JBBITV010000163.1:0-2022 GCA_037440585.1 Chloroflexota bacterium | reverse complement strand
ACACGCACGGACGTCGAGGAAACAGGCCTCGGACACGTGAATCGTCGCGTGCTCCAGGCCGTGATTGGCCCGTGTCGTGCCGACGGGAATCAGATCGAGGAGGTTCATGATGGGTCTCTTCTCGTTACGTCACCACAACCGAATTATCCGACCCAAACCGGTTGGGGACATACTTATCAGCGTGCCAGTCGTTGTGCCAGTCGGTGCCGTTAACCAGGTACCGGAACTGGTACTCACGTCCCTGGTCCAGCTCGAGGGTGATATGCCAGGTGGGGTCGTCCCGGCCCTGGGTCATGGGCAGCGAATAGTTGTCCCAGTTGTTGAAATCGCCAACGAGGTTGACGCTCTCCCCAGATGGTCGAGGGCAGCTCGAACGTGACCCGGACCTTGCCGGACTTGTCAGATGGTTCTTTCTTGATCATGGCGAAGCTCCTTGCGGGTTTATGGCGGGTTACCCGCGGGTGCTCGATCCCGCCGCCAATCCAGGATCGCTCATGCCGTCGCCAGGTGAGTTGCAAGGCTGGACTGCGCGGAAAATGCTATTTTAAATTATAGAACGCATCTCGACCGAGGTAGCGGGCGGTTTCGCCCAGGCCTTCCTCGATGCGCAAGAGCTGATTGTACTTGGCGATCCGGTCTGTGCGTGCCGGAGCGCCGGTCTTGATCTGCCCGGCGTTCACCGCAACCGCCAGGTCGGCAATCGTCGTGTCTTCGGTCTCGCCGCTGCGATGGGAGATGACGGCGGTCCAACCGGCACGCCTGGCCATCTCTATCGCCGCCAACGTCTCGGTCAACGTCCCGATCTGGTTGAGCTTGATCAAGATCGAATTGGCTACCTTGCGCTCGATGCCGGCGCGCAAACGCTCCACGTTCGTCACAAAAAGATCGTCGCCCACCAGTTGGACACGGTCGCCCAGGCGCTGGCGCAGTAAGGCCCAACCTTCCCAATCGTCTTCGGCCAGGCCGTCCTCGATGGAGATGATGGGATACTTTGCGACCCAGTCCGCATAAAAGTCTACCATCTCGGCGCTACTCAGCTTGCGGTTCTCGCGGGCCAGGACGTACTGGCCATCCTCGTAGAACTCGCTCGCCGCCGGGTCCAGGGCGATCGTCACGTCGCGGCCTGGCTCGTAACCGGCGGCCTGGATCGCCTCCAGGATGACTTCGACCGCCTCGGCGTTAGACTTGAGGGACGGGGCAAAGCCGCCTTCGTCGCCGACGTTAGTATTATAGCCCTTCTTGGTGAGCACCTTCTTCAGGCTATGGTATACCTCAGCGCCCCAGCGCAACGCCTCCCGGAAGCTCAACGCGCCAACCGGCATCACCATGAATTCCTGGAGGTCGGTACTGTTGGAGGCATGCTTGCCGCCGTTCAGGATGTTCATCATTGGCACGGGCAGCACGTGTGCGTAGACCCCACCCAGGTAGCGATACAGAGGAAGTCCGACGGACTGGGCCGCGGCATTGGCGACGGCCAGGGACACGCCCAGAATGGCGTTAGCGCCCAGGCGCTCTTTGTTGGGTGTCCCGTCCAGGCCGATGAGCATCTCGTCAATCCCCTTTTGATCCAGGGCATCCCAACCAATGAGCTCCTCGACGATCACGTCGTTGACGTTCGCTACAGCCCGGCTGACCCCCTTACCCCCGTAACGCGCCGCCTCCTTGTCGCGAAGCTCCAGCGCCTCGTGGGCGCCAGTGGAAGCACCTGAAGGTACGGCAGCCCGGCCGGTGGAACCGTCAGACAAGATGACTTCGACCTCGATCGTCGGATTGCCGCGCGAGTCGAGAATCTCCCGCGCGACGAGATCTTCAATGTCTGTCATGAGCACGCTCCTCTCCCCGTCAACAAAAATAGCGCGGGAGTCCGTAAGGCACAATCATCCCACGCTGTAATGAACAAGCTGGCCTCCTGACTGAACAGTTGTGTCCCAAGTATAGCACAAAGCCTGGCTTTTGCGCAAATATCGTCAGAGCTTGTCTGAAAAGGTTCGTAGTGGGCGTCTATCCAGCGCCTAAATAGCG
>JBBITV010000162.1:0-8333 GCA_037440585.1 Chloroflexota bacterium | reverse complement strand
TCGCCCACGTGGTGGCGGTGATGAGCGGCAAGGGCGGGGTCGGCAAATCGCTGATCACGGCGTTGCTGGCCGTGGAGCTGGCCCGGCAGGGACACCAGGTGGGCATCCTGGACGCGGATGTCACCGGCCCCAGCATCCCCCGGCTCTTCGGCCTCTGGGATCGGCCGACCGGTATGCCCTGGGGCCTGCTGCCGGTGCACAGCGCGCTGGGCATCAAGATCATCTCGGTCAATCTGCTCTTGCCGGGTGAGGACGAGGCGGTCATCTGGCGTGGTCCCATGATTGACGGCCTGATCCGCCAGTTCTGGACCGACGTGGTGTGGAGCCGGCTCGACTACCTGCTGGTCGACCTGCCTCCGGGCACGGCCGACGCCCCGCTGACCGTCATGCAGGCGCTGCCCCTGGATGGCGTGGTTCTGGTCACGACGCCGCAGGACCTGGCGGCCATGGTGGTGCGCAAGGCGGTGCGCATGGCCCAGGCGATGGAGGTGCCCTTGCTGGGGGTGGTGGAGAACATGAGCTACTTCGTCTGTCCCGAAACCGGCTCTCGCCACGAGATTTTCGGCCCCAGTCGGGCAGAGGCGCTGGCGCGGGCGGCGGGCGTGCCGCT
Organism: Chloroflexota bacterium; assembly: GCA_037440585.1. Lineage (GTDB taxonomy): Bacteria > Chloroflexota > Anaerolineae > Epilineales > JBBITV01 > JBBITV01. Next base: position 7,723 of record JBBITV010000162.1, on the reverse strand, counting down.
GCTCGCGCGCTTGCCCATCGACCCCCAGATCGCGCAGTTGTGTGATGCGGGCCAGATCGAGACCTACGAGTCGGGGACAGCGGTGGCGCTGGCCCGGGCGCTCAGGGCGCGGGTAGCGGCCAGGTCGCGTGTGGTATCACGGACACGAAAGAATGGGAGAGAAACCGGCTGATGTCTTGGCGTCTATGGCTGGGGCGATGGAAAGAGGTCCTGGCGTAAGCGGGGAGACGGCGTGATGTGGTGTCATCTGCTACTGGCGGCGCCGGTAATCGGGCTGGTGATGTTTGCCTTGCTGCCCCTGTCCATGGCGCTGCCCCTCTACGGGCTCGTGGCGCTGGCCTCGCTGGCGCTCTACACCCAGGTGTGGCGGAGCCTGCAGTCGCCGCCCGCCACCGGGCGAGAAGCGATGCTGGGAGCCGAAGCGCGAGCGGTTACCGATATTCGCCCGCGAGGGCTAGTGTGGTGCGACGGCGAGCTCTGGCGAGCCCGCTCTGCGGAGCCCATCCCACAGGGCGCTCAGGTGGAGGTCGTCGGTTTCGAGGGACTCAGGGTTATCGTAAGACGGAAGGAAGACCTATTATAGACAGGCCGTTCGACGGGCGCCCGACACGCCAGGGGCGCAATTCAATTTTTAGGAGTACCAGACATAACCGGGCTAAAGCACCGGCACCGGGTCAGTCCAACGGCGCTTCTAGCCCACTACCGGCGCTTCAGCCCGGTTCGGCTACGGCTCTCGGGCAAGTCGCCTAAAACTTGAACTGGACCCCCTCGAGGCCTCGAGGTGACCCCATTGCAATGCGCGGAAGATTGTGGTAGAATTAGTCAACCCCGCAGGTTTCACGTTTTACTCGCTCATGATCGGCTTCGTCTGCGCCTCGCAGGTAGGACGCAAGAATACCACGTGTTCTGCGACTGGGAGCCAGGTTGAAGCGACAGCTAATAGCCTTGCGAGCAACCCACATGCGGATTGAAGACTTCATCTGGCTCGATGACGTAATCGAGAAACTGGCAAGTAAACATCAGGTGATACAGGAGGAGGTAGAGCAGGTTTTCAAGAGCAAGCCACATTTTCGGTTCGTGTCCAAAGGCCGCCGGTGGAAAAAGGAGAAGGTATACGCGGCCTATGGACAAACCGAAGCTGGACGCTACTTGACGGTATTCTTTATTCACAAGCCTGGTAATCTGGCTCTGATCATCAGTGCGCGTGATATGGATGACAAGGAACGCAAACGATATGGATGAGACACAAGTCCGTGATCCTATCCCTGAATTCGAGACACTGGAAGAGATTGCCGAGTTTTGGGATACGCATAGCACCGCCGACTATGACGACTTGACGCAGGAAGTGCAGTTTGAAGTCAGGCTACACGACCGCGCGAAACAAGTCCAGACCATTACTCTCCTGCCTGAATTGAGTGAAGCCCTTCAGGCATTGGCACGCGCCCGTGGCGTTTCAGTAGAGACGCTTGTCAATGTCTGGCTGGCGGAAAAGGTGTTTGAGCTGGTTTGATACGGTAATCCATAGCCTTCTCCATAGTCGCAGCGCCGTCTTGAGCGATAACCTCGACCTCGCGCCAATCACCCAGGACAATAAGAGTACTGAGACGGTCGCGTTGCGTGTTGCCCCAGAAGGCCAGTGCATTGGATTTGCGTTGACTTTCGTTCAGTGCTCGTTCATAGCATTCGAGAGCCTGTTATGGGTTGTGCATCGCGGCAAGGGCCAGACCTTGAGTACGGATCACGTCAACTCCTTAGAAAACTGCGGTTCTCCTGCGCCTGGTCAGATTATTCCTTGCGCTAGCAACGCACCGCCAGGGTCTATCGTCGGCATTGCCCTAAACGAGACCTCACCCGGCGGTGCCTGCTGAGTGTTGCTCACTCATGCGCCAGGCGGATAGAGTGGTTGTCTCAAAGATCCTTCTAGGGTATAATTGCCACATCGCTGGAGCTGTCTTGACGACTTTCTCGCCCTCGGAGGCATACGAGCGGTTCTTCAAAGAATGTCCTGCCTGTAAGGAGAAGTGGGATGTCAACCTTAACCTTAACAGAGATCGAGCGATCCATCCGTGCCCTACCTGATGAAGAGCAACTGTGGCTGCTGGAACATATCGCTCGCCAGTTACGAGAAAAGGCATACGCCAAGACCCTGTCCGCCAATGGCGAAGACATGGAAGAGCAACTGGCAGCGATGGCAAACGATCCGGCCATCCAAGCCGAGCTCGCCGCCATCAGTCAAGAGTTTGCTGTTGCTGAAATGGATGGATTGAAACAGTTGTGAGCATCGAGCGTTGTCAGATCTACTTCGTGAATCTCAGCCCAACGCAAGGCAGGGAGCAGGCAGGCACGCGGCCAGTTCTGGTCCTCTCGATTGACGCGATCAACCGGCTGCGTCTCGTCGTGACTGTTGTGGTAGGCACCAAAGGGGCAAATGTGCCGCGCGATTATCCAACCAACGTGCGTGTCTCAGCAGAAGAGAGTGGACTGCCTTTCGAAACAGTTTTCTTGAGCTATCCTTGCCCGATAGACAATCCTTTCACGAGAGGGGGTGAGCAGACATGCTGCCGAAGCTAGACCTGTGGTCTATTCGCTACGGTTGAGTGGCGTGAATCCATCGTGACGATGCGATACACGGGCTGTATCGACCGGACAATTACATAGGCTGGCCGTGCCTGCTCATCCTGGGAAAAACATTGAACGTTGAACGTTAAACGTTCGAACGTTTGAACGCCTTCTCCTTCCCTGGCGAGCAGGCTGGCACACAGTAACCGACCATTCAAAAGGGAAAGGAAAGGCTTATGGCTACCGAGTACATCGGAGCGTTCCAGGCGCAGCCGGTATCCGCTGGCTACAAGTGGAGCCTGGCCGGGTCTGTCGCATTTGTGGCCCTTTCGCTCCTGACCCTCGTCGATTTCCGCCGGGGGTTCCTCTTCACGCAGTACCCGCTCACAACCGCGTACTTTGTCTTTAATCCGTGGCATGTGCTGATGCTCGCCGCCGGTGTGGCCGGCCTGTGGGTCTGCCACCGGAGTTTGAAGCGCTACGAGGCGAGCCCGGGGTCGGTCATCCCGGCAGGGTATGTCAAGGGATTGACCTTCATCCTCTTCGGACTGCTGGTGGTGGATGCCTTCACGTACCGGGGCGTGCCGGCCGCGCGCGCAGTGGCAGCGGGGAAGGTGGGCGCTGGCTGGCTGGAAGCCTTTGGCATCACCGGCTGGCTGAAACCGATCGCGCTGTCCGTGAGTTATCTGCTCACCGTCTGGCACGCCACCTTCCTGGGCGCGTTGCTCGCCGGATTGGGCCTGACGGTCCTGCCCCGTTACCTCAAGTCCTTCTTTGCCCGTACCGGGTTGGGGGGAAGTGTGTTTGGCGCCCTCTTCGCCCTGCCGCAACCCTTCTGCTCCTGCTGCGCGGCGGTGATTGCACCTTCGCTGGTACGGAAGGGAGCGTCCACCAACTTCTCCCTGGCCTTCGTCGTCGGCTCGCCCATGCTGAACCTCAGTACCCTGATCCTGGCGGCGGTGCTCCTGCCGGCTCCCTACGCCATCACCCGCATCGTGGGCGGCGTGATCCTGGCGGTTCTGGTGACTTACGGAGTGGTGCGCCTGGCCGAACGATGGGAGGACCCGGCGGAAGTGCCATGCGCCCCCAAAGAGCCTGGGCCCCTGGTCCGATGGGTTTCCCGGTGGGTGGACTTATATGTCCGGGCCTTCCACCTGGAAGAGTTGGTGCGCGACCGCTCGCTGGACACGCCGGGGACTTTTCTGAGCGCCTGGTTCTCCGTGAGTGGCCGCATCGCCGCGATCCTGGTCCCGACCCAGTTGGTCTGGAGCGTGGTGACAGCCGCCCTCGTCCAGGTGCTGCCTTCTGCCTTTGGGAACAACCTGCCCAGCGTCGTCCTCGCGGCCGTGGCCGGTACGCTGCTGATGATCTCGACCTGGACGGAGATCCCGGTGGCGCTGCAGATGATCCAGGCCGGTTACAGCGGCCCGGCGGCGACGCTGCTGCTCGTCTTGCCCCCGGTCAGCCTGCCCTGCCTGATGCTCCTGGGCGGGTCGTTCGGGCGGTTCAGGGCAGTGGTCCTGTTAGGCCTGGCGGTGGTGGTGGTCGGGATTGTCGCTGGCGTGATCTTCTTGTAGCCCATTTTGCAGGAGAATGAAATGTCGGACGCACAGGGTAAGAACGATGAGCCACACGCTACCTCGGGCAGGCAAGTCCGCCTGACCAGCCTGGCGACGACGGCCGGCTGAGCGGCCAAACTGGCCCCTGAGGCCCTGGCGCAGGTCCTGCACCCCCTACAACAGATGTTCACCCCGGCCGCCGACCCCCAGGTGTTGGTGGGCCTGGGGGCGCCAGATGACGCCGCCGTCTACCGGCTGGATGCTGACAGAGCGCTGATCGTCACGGCCGATTTCTTCACGCCTATCGTGGACGATCCCTACCATTTCGGAGCCATCGCCGCCGCCAATGCCCTGTCGGATGTGTATGCCATGGGCGCCGTCCCCTTTCTGGCCCTCAACGTGGCCGGCATGCCGCCGGACCTGCCCGCCGAGTTGGTGCGGGAGATCTTCTGCGGCGGGGGTGACAAGGTGCGGCGAGCCGCTGCTGGCCATCAACCTGGTGGCCTTCCCGCCCGATCTGCCGGAGATCCTGGCCGAGGTGTTGCGGGGTGGGGCTGAGAAAGTCCGGGAGGCGGGCATCGCCCTGGCTGGCGGACACACCATCCAGGACAAAGAGCCCAAGTACGGCCTGGCGGTCATCGGCCTGGCTCACCCTGACCGGGTGATGACACGGGGTGGGGTTCGCCCAGGCGACGTCCTGGTGCTGACCAAGCCGCTGGGCACGGGCGTCATTGTCACCGCCTGCAAGCGGGGGTGGGGCCAGCCGAGCCACCTGGCCGGTGCCACGCGCTGGATGACGGCCCTCAACCGGACCGCCAGCCGGATCGCGGTCCAACTAGGTCTGCGAGGCGCCACCGACGTCACCGGCTTTGGCCTGCTGGGTCACGCCTGGGAGATGGCCGAGGCGTCCGGTGTCGGGATGCGCATCTGCCTGCGGGACGTGCCGCTGATGGATGGCGCACAGGAGTACGCTGAGTCCTCTCACTTTCCCGGCGGTTCGCGCTGCAACCGGGACTTTTACGGCCCGCACGTACGCTTCGCCCCCGGCATTGTCGAAAACGAGCAGATACTGCTCTTCGATGCCCAGACCTCGGGTGGACTGCTGCTGGCCGTACCACCCGGCAAACTGGACCAACTTTTCGACCGCTTTACCGCCGAAGGTCAACCCGGTTGGGTCATCGGCCAGGCAGTGACGGAGCCAGGGATCGAGGTTGTCTAAGCAGACATGCCCTGGCCCACCAGACCATCTCCTTCAGAAAGGGGGTGAGTAGACATGATGCCAGAGATGGATCTTCGATCCATTCGCTACGCTTGAGTGGCGTGAATCCATCGTGACGATGCGATACACGGGCTGTATCGATCTCACAATTCCATAGCCGGGCCAAGCCTGCTCATTCTGGGGAAGAGATGGCGCAGAACTTCTACTTGATTGGCCTCGAGTAACTCCTCGCGCTGTTTCCCCTTTTGGCCACAGATTTACACAAATGCTCACCGGTTTGAGTGAGAACAAAAATCTGTGTTCATCTGCTGGTGAGATCTCTCTCCTTCCCTGGCGAGCAGGTTGGCACACTACGACAACCAACTGTTCGACTTTGGAAAGGAGACGAGCGATGGCAGATCGCCTTCGCCTTTCGTCCGTTCGCGCCACAACGGAAGTCATCATAGCCGACGCTGCACGACACTCTGGGCGACTTCGAGCGGCTGGCCGGGGAGATGCTCAGCTCGTACGGCCTGGGGAATCTGACGATTGACTTTCAAGTGTTGCGGACGCTGCCGCGCGTGCTGCGCGAAGGCAACTGGCGGGTCACCGTGAGCGTGTGGATGAGCCGGGAAATCATCCTGGTCGAACCGGGCTTTGTCGAAACCAGCTATGGGCTGGCGGTGGACGTCGGCACGACCACCGTCGTCGGCTTCTTGTGCGACCTGGGCACGGGCAACGTCGTCGGCACGGCCTCGATGATGAACCCGCAAGTGACCTACGGCGAAGACGTGCTCTCGCGCCTGACCTACGCCATGACCAACGCCGACGGCCTGGACAAGTTGCACCGGGCCATCATCGAGGGGCTGAATCAGATCATCGCCAGCGTATGCGACGAGGCGCGCGTCCGGCCCGATCAAATCCTCGAGGCCGTGCTGGTGGGCAACACCGCGATGCATCACCTGTTCCTCGGCATCTACCCCAACGAACTCGGCCTGTCGCCCTACCCCCCGGCGTCGCACCAGGGCACGAACGTCAAACCGCGTGACCTGGGCCTGAACATCTTGTCCTCAGGCAATGTCTACGTCCTGCCGATCGAGGCCGGGTTCGTCGGCGCGGACAACGTGGCGGTGCTCATCGCCGAAGAGCCGTACAGCCAGGACCAGAACTGGCTGATCATTGACATCGGCACGAACGGCGAACTGATCCTTGGCAACCGCGAGAAACTGTTGTCGTGCTCGTGCGCCACCGGGCCGGCCTTCGAGGGCGCGTCCATCAAGTTCGGGATGCGCGCAGCGCCGGGCGCTATCGAAAAGGTGAGGATTGACCCCAAGACTTACGAGGTGTCGTGGAAGGCCATCGGTGACAAGACCTGGCACCGCGTCGCGCACGCGCCGGGCCAGGCGCGGGGCATCTGTGGATCGGGCATCGTCGACGCTGTCGCCGAGATGGTCCGCACCGGTATAATTCACAAGAACGGCGCGTTCAATCGCAGCCTGACCACGCCGCGCTTGCGGCTGGGCGCGGACGGCAAACTTGAATTCGTGTTGGCCTGGGCCGATGAAACGGTCATCGGCCAGGACATCACCGTGACCGGGCACGATGTGCGGCAGATTCAACTCGCCAAAGGCGCGATGTACACCGGCGCGAAACTGATGATGCGGCGTCTCGGCATCGCCAGGCCAGATAAGGTGATCCTGGCCGGGGCCTTTGGCAGTTACATTGACAAGACGAGAGCGATGATCCTCGGCATGTTCCCCGACGGCGAGATGAAGAACGTCTACGCCGTGGGCAATGCGGCCGGCGACGGCGCGCGCATGGCGCTGCTCAACCGGGGCAAACGGGAGGAGGCCGAGCGGATGGCGCGGCAGGTGGAGTACGTCGAACTTTCGGCGCAGCCGGAGTTCGAGCAGGAGTTCGCCCGCTCGATGCACCTGCCACACATGACCGACGAGTTTCCGCTGTTGCAGCGGTATCTTAGGGGAGACCACCATGAGTAACTCACCGCCCAACGGTTCCATGACATCCAAACAGCGCGTGCTGAGCTTTTTCGCACGCCGGCCCGTGGATTGCCTCCCGTGCTTTAGCGGCATGGGGAATGTCACCCTGGCCGGGATCCAGCCGCATGGCTGGGAGTTCGCCAGCATCCACACCGATGCGGCAAAGATGGCGACGGCCGCCGCCTCCACCCACAAACTCTTTGGCTACGACTGCGCGGTCATACCGTTTGACATGGGCGTGGAAGCCCAGGGCCTCGGCTGCGAGGTGAACTTTTACGAGGGCGAAGTGCAAAACCCCGGCGAGATCTACTACCCGACGATCAAAACCAAAGTCGTGCGGACAGCCGAAGATATCCGGCTGCCGAAAAATGGATTGGAGCAAGTAGGCCGCTTCCCGGTGGTGCTGG
>JBBITV010000161.1:0-8410 GCA_037440585.1 Chloroflexota bacterium | reverse complement strand
GGTGCCAATTCCCAATTCACCAATTACCCGAGCACATTCCCCATTGGGTTTGCTCTCGGCCTCGGCAATCACACGCTGCAGAAACTCCTCACCAGGGCCTCCTTCGAAGTGTACGACGCGGCCCTTTTCAAAGACCAGGCGCACCGGCGCAGATAGCTTCAGCCCTGGCAGGCTCTGGTCGATGACCAGCACGCCCTCGGCGCTATCCTCGACGGGTGCGACGAACACCTCGCCGGCCGGCAGATTGCCAAATACACCCCGACCGCGGATGATCCCGGTGTCTGGCTGCCACTCGCGTCCCGCTGTGGACAGGCGCAGGTCGGTCCCCAGGGGGGTGGTAATGTGGACTGACGAACGGCCGCGCAGCCAGGCGGCAAGAGCCTCGGTGAGCGAGGCAAGCTGCTGGTAATCGGCGCTTAGCTCGTGTTCCAGAATATCACGGTCAATGAATGCCCCAAACCCATATCGTGCTCCGCCTTCCTTCACTGTTTGTATGAAATCACGGTGCGCTGGCCCTTCCTTCAGTGGCTCTGCCGACGCCAGGAAGCGGACGACCACGTCCATCTGGGCGGCCAGGGACCGCAAGCGTGGAGGGTATTCAGTAAATGGGCGCACCGCGTCTGGGATAGTATAACTCCAGAGCTCGGCTGGGTTGGCCCTGAGCGCCTCGGCCAGGAGCACATCGCGCGCATAGCTCAACGGCTCGTCGACGATGATCAGCACTTTCTCGCCAGGCTGTACGCCCATGCAGGTATGGATGATATTGATTGCCCAACGTGGGCTCGCGTCTTTCATTTGACTTGCTCCACAATGGTGGCGATGCCTTGCCCCACGCCGATACACATTGTTGCCAGGCCGTAGCGTGCGCCACGGCGGCGCATCTCGTGCACCAGTGTCGTCATAATGCGTGCGCCGCTGCACCCCAGCGGATGCCCCAGCGCGATCGCACCGCCGTTCACGTTCACCTTCGCCGGATCCATGCTCAACTCGCGCATACATGCCAGCGCCTGCACTGCGAAGGCTTCATTCAACTCGATCAGGTCGATCTGGTCCATCGTCAGTCCGGCGCGCTGCAGTGCTTTACGCGTGGCGGGGATCGGTCCAAGTCCCATCGTCCGCGGGTCAACGCCGGCAACTGCAGATGCCACGATGCGGACCATCGGTTTCAGGCCCAGTTCGCGTGCCGTCTTGTCCGACGTCAGCAGCAGGGCTGCAGCACCATCGTTGACGCCGCTGGCATTGCCGGCCGTAACGGTGCCTCCGGCGCGAAATGCCGGCTTGAGGGCGGCCAGCTTCTCCAGCGTCGTATCCGGGCGCGGATGCTCGTCGGTGTCGATGAGTCTGGGCGGGCCTTTGGGCTGTGGAATCGGCACCGGCACGGTCTCATCGCGGAAGCGGCCAGACTCAATCGCCGCCACAGCCCGTCGCTGGCTCTCCAGGGCAAAGGCGTCCTGATCTTCGCGGCTGATGCGCGTCTGTTCGTAAACGTTCTCCGCTGTCTCACCCATACTTTCCAGAGGAAACAGCGCCTGCATCTGCGGGTTTGGGAAGCGCCAGCCGATGGTCGAGTCGTACATCTTCAGGTCGCCACGCGGAAAGGGCACTTCGGCCTTGCCCATGACGAAAGGTGCGCGGGTCATACTCTCAACGCCGCCGGCAATGAACACATCGCCCTCGCCAGCCCAGATGGCCCGAGCGGCATCGACGATGGCTTCCAGGCCTGAGGCGCATAGCCGGTTGACGGTTGCCCCGCCTACTTCAACCGGCAACCCTGCCAACAGCAGCGCCATACGGGCCACGTTTCGATTGTCCTCGCCGGCCTGGTTAGTGCACCCGAAGTAAACGTCCTCGATGCGGCGCGGATCGATTCCCGTCCGTCGCACAATTTCCTTGATGACCAGGGCAGCCAGGTCGTCTGGGCGGACGTCCTTCAGCACCCCGCCGTACCGCCCGACCGGGGTGCGTACTGCGTCGATGATGACTGCTTCGCGTTCTCGTTTGAGCATGGAGAGAATTGTTTCGTACATGGGCTATCTTCCCTTCCACTCTGGCTTTCGCTTTTCTATAAACGCTTTCATCCCCTCCTTCTGGTCCTCAGAGGCGAAAAGCAGGTAGAAGTTCTTGCGCTCGAATTCCAGGCCCTCGCTGAGAGACGTCTCGAGGGCTTTGTTGACAGCCTCTTTCGCCATCTGTACCGCCAGCGGGGGCCTGGTGGCGATCTCTCGTGCCAGTGCCCTGGCTTCGTCCAGGTACACCTCGGCGGCGACGACCCGGTTGACCAGGCCGGCCGCCAGCGCTTCCTGGGCCGTGAGATGCCGCCCGGTCAAGACCAGCTCCATCGCCAGGGCCTTGCCCACGGTCCGCGTCAATCGCTGGGTACCCCCTGCGCCGGGGATGATTCCCAGGTTGATTTCCGGCTGCCCGAAGCGTGCAGTCTCCGAGGCGACGATCATGTCACACGTCATCGCCAGTTCGCAGCCGCCGCCCAGGGCGAAGCCGCTGACGGCCGCAATGATCGGCTTGCGGATGGACCGGACACGCGCCCAGGCAGCGAAGCGGTTGGACGTCACCTGATCAATAGCGGTTGCGCCAGCCATCTCTCCGATGTCAGCACCGGCGGCGAAGGCGCGCTCATTGCCCGTCAGGATGATACAGCGGATCGCATCGTCGCGGTCCATTGCCTCGAGGGCATCCACCATTTCGCGGATCAGTGCCGCGTTGAGAGCGTTAAGCACCTTGGGCCGGTTGAACTGGATGATGCCGATGGGACCTTCGATGGTGACCAGGATGTTTTCGTAAGCCATGATTGTTTCCCCTCAAGTGGAGATTGTCGGTAGTCAGCATAGCGTTTGCGATTATAATATACGGTCATGGCTCTGTCAAACATCTCTGGTCTGTGTGGAATTGGACCAAAATAGGACCAGCCTAGGACCCTCTTTTGACCAGACGGTGGTATCATAGGCATGTGCCGGAGTAGGGTTACCAGGGATAGATTAAATGATAAAAAATGTACATAGTCCCCCGGCTCGGTCTTAACAGCTACCCCAGGAATTTCCACGACTATTCGTCAAACACAAGGAGGGAGACCGTGCGGATTCTGCGCAAACCTATCGTGCCGCCGGGAAAGGTGCCGCGTGGGACGGTTTACATCCACAAGGAGCGATGCAAAGGATGCGGCCTGTGTATCGAGTTCTGTCCTCGGGATGTCCTCGCAGAGGCGGAGGAATTCAATACAAAAGGCTACCACCCGCCCTACGTCCTCCAGGAAGGCCAATGTGTTAACTGTCAAGTTTGCATTCTGATCTGCCCCGAATTCTCAATCTATAGTATACCGGTCAAGAACGCATCCTTGGTGAGCGAAGTTGCCAGGGATGTATCTTTTATCCTGCCTGTTTCGTAAGGCGTCGAATGGAGGCCATCAAAGTGAGTCGCAAAGCTGTTCTGACCGGCCAGCACTTCATGCTGGGCGATCACGCCTGCGCTGAAGGCGCCCTGGCCGCTGGTTGCAACGTATTTGCTGGCTACCCGATTACCCCTGCCACGGAAGTGGCCGAGCGTATGGCCGAGCGATTGCCCGAAGTCGGTGGTATCTACATCCAGATGGAGGACGAGATTGCCTCGATGGCCGCTATCCTCGGCGCGTCCTGGGGTGGCGCTAAGAGCATGACTAGCACCTCTGGCCCCGGATTCAGCCTGATGATGGAAAACCTCGGGCTGGGTATTATCACTGAGACGCCATGCGTCGTCGTTAACGTGCAGCGAGGTGGTCCCTCTACCGGGCTCCCGACCATGGTGGGCCAGGGTGACATGATGCAAGCCCGCTGGGGATCCCATGGCCCATATGAGATCATTGCCTTGACCCCCGCTTCTCCCCAGGAATGTTTTGACCTCACGATTCGTGCCTTCAATCTCTCCGAGCGCTACCGGCTGCCAGTGCTGGTGATGATGGATGCCGAGGTCGGCCACATGACGGAGAAGGTGGTTATCCCGCCGGAAGACCAGATCGTGCTCTGGGAGCGCAAAAAGCCCAAGTCGCCACCCGACGGTGTTTATACCTATGCCCCAGAGGCTGATCTGATCCCGCCTATGCCGCCCGTGGGGGAGGGGTATCACGTCTTCGTTGAGAGCCTGACCCATGATGACCGGGGCTACCCGGTTATGACCGCCAAGGCCCAGCATAAGCTGGTCGACCGGCTCGTCAAGAAGATCCAGGTCCACGCCAACGATATCCTCGACTGGGAGGAGCGCGATGTGGAGGGCGCCGAGGTCGTGGTGCTATCGTATGGCATCTCGGCGCGCGTCGCCGGTGGGGCTATCGCTATGGCGCGCAAGGCCGGCATCAAGGTGGGCATGTTCCGCCTGATCACCGCCTGGCCGTTCCCGGAGAAGCGCGTGCGTGAGCTATCGGCCCGGATCAAGGGCTTTGTCGTGCCAGAGATTAACTACGGCCAGATGGTGCGCGAGGTGGAGCGCTGCTCCCGCGACCACTGCCAGGTCGTCCTGGTGCCTCATGCCGGCGGCGATATCCATGAGCCGCATGAGATTTTGGAAGCGATTCGACAAGTAGCGGGGAAGTAAACAGGTACACAGGTACCCAAGTACACAGGGAAACAGGGCTCTACCCCCTGTGTACCTGTGTACCTGTGTACCACGGTGGGTAGGAGCAAGACATGTCACGCATTGGAGTTTTCGTTTGTCATTGTGGAGAAAATATTGCCCGGACGGTGGATGTGCAGCGGGTCACGGACGAGGCGGCGGCGCTGCCGGGCGTGGCGCACGCCGAGCACTACCGCTATTTGTGCTCCGAACCCGGCCAGAAGCTGATTAAAGATGCCATCCGTGATAAGAATCTGACCGGCGTGGTCGTTGCAGCGTGCAGCCCCAGTATGCACGAGGTGACTTTCCGCCGCGCGTCGGCCGAGGTCGGGCTGAACCCGTTCCTGTGCGAGATCTCCAATATCCGCGAGCAGTGTTCCTGGGTACACGAGGATCGCGCCGAGGCCACGCAAAAGGCGAGCGAACTGATCCACTTTATGGTGGAGAAGTCCAAGCGCGACCGGCCGCTGCGACCCATCAAGGTGCCGGTCACGAAGCGGGCGCTCGTCATTGGCGCAGGCATCGCCGGCATCCAGGCCGCCCTGGATATCGCCAACAGTGGTTTCAAAGTCACCCTGGTCGAGCGCGAGCCGTCCATCGGCGGGCACATGGCTAAGCTCTCGGAGACTTTCCCCACGCTGGACTGCTCCCAGTGTATCCTCACCCCGCGTATGGTCGAGGTGAGGCAGCACCCCAATATCGAGTTGCTGACGTACAGCGAAGTCCAGGAAGTCTCGGGCTATCAGGGGAACTTCAAGGTCAAGATCCTCAAGAAGCCGCGCTATGTAATCCCCGAATTGTGCACCGGGTGTGGCGACTGCGTCGAGGTCTGTCCGGTGACCGTGCCTAACGAGTTCGATCGCGGACTAAGCTGGCGCCGGGCAATCTATATTCCGTTCCCGCAGGCGGTGCCCTCGATTTACACCCTGGATGACAAGAACTGCCTGGGAATCCAGCCGCTGGCCTGCGAGAAGTGCGCCAGAGCCTGCCAGCCCAAGGCGATTAACTTCGACATGCAGCCCGAGATCATCGAGCGCGAGGTCGGGAGCATCATCGTGGCCACCGGCTACGAACTGTTCCAGTCGGACGACGCCAAGGAGTATGGCTACGGCAAGTATCCGGACGTGATGGACGGCCTGGAGTTCGAGCGTATGTTGTCTGCCTCCGGCCCGACCAACGGCGAGGTGCGCCGCCCGTCGGATGGTCGGGTGCCCAAGGATGTCGTCTTCATCCAGTGTGTCGGGTCGCGCGACCCGGAGGGCGGTCTGGCCTATTGCTCCAAGATTTGCTGTATGTACACGGCCAAGCACGCCATGTTGTACAAGCACAAGGTCCACGGCGGGCGGGCGTACGTGTTTTACATGGATATCCGCGCCGGTGGCAAGGGGTACGAAGAGTTCGTGCGCCGGACGATGGAGGAGGACCGTGTCCTCTACATCCGCGGCCGGGTGTCCAAGGTGTTCCAGGAGGGGCGCAAGCTGATCGTCTGGGGCACGGATACCCTGAGTGGCCAGAAGGTGGAGATTGAGGCCGACCTGGTGGTGTTGGCCTCGGCGATGATCCCGAACAACGGCCACACTGAACTTTCCAAGCTGTTGCGCATGACCACCGACGAATACGGTTGGTACCAGGAAGCGCACCCTAAGTTGCGGCCGGTCGAGACGCTCACCGCCGGGCTGTATCTGGCCGGCGCGGTGCAGGCGCCCAAGGACATTCCCGACGCGGTCGGGCAGGCCAGCGCGGCGGCCAGCAAAGCCCTGGTGATGTTCTCCCAAGAGCTCCTGGAACGCGAGCCGGTCGTCGCCGCGGTCAATGAGTTCGTGTGCACCGGCTGCTTTGACTGCCAACGGGTGTGCCCGTATCTGGCCATCGAACGCAAGGAAATCCGCGACCGGGCGGGCAACTTGCTGCGGGTCGTGTCACGGGTCAACGAGAACGTATGTAACGGCTGCGGCGCCTGCGTGGTGGCCTGCCGGCCGCACGCTATCGAATTGGCCGGCTACACGGATGAGCAGATCTTTGCCGAGATCGCCTCGTTCGTGCCGAGCCGGCCGGCAAAGCGAGTGGCGGCGCCACTCGTCCGCGAGATGGCGTAATTGGATTTTAGATTCTAGATTTTGGATTGGCTGGAACGTGAGGGCTGAGTCTCGACAGGCTCATCGATTCCAATCCAAAATCCAAAATCCAAAATCCGAAATGGGTGAGATATGTCACACAGAAAATGGGAACCCAAGATCGTAGCCTTTGTGTGTAACTGGTGTACCTACGCCGGGGCGGATGCGGCCGGCACACGCCGGATGCACTACGCCCCCAACGTGCGGATGATCAAGCTGCCGTGCACGGGCCGCATCGATCCGCACTTCATCGTCAAGGCGTTCGAGCAGGGCGCGGACGGGGTGCTGGTGTCTGGCTGCCACCCGGGTGACTGCCACTACGTCAGCGGCAACCTGTATGCCCGGCGGCGGTACACCGTCTTCCGTGAGCTGCTGGAGTTCCTGGGCGTCGATCCGCGCCGGCTGCAGTTCTCGTGGGTGTCGGCGGCGGAAGGTGCTAAGTGGGTCGAGGTCGTCAACGAGGTCACAGCGGAGATCAAGGCGTTGGGGCCGCGCGACGTCGGGTGGGCGGAAACGAATGGCCACCAACCGCCGATCGTCGTCGCGCCCGAGCTGGCCCAGACACCTCAGGCCGTAGTCGATGCGGGCTCAACGACCGAGGCGCTGCGGGCGATTGCCAGGGAACTGCTGGAGAAGAAAGAGGTTGCCGTGGTCGTCGGGTATGAGGAGGGCAGCCTGCCTGGGGTGACGACGCCGGCCTTCATCACGAAACCCGAGGACGCCGACCGCCTGGTCTGGAACGAGCACTGCGTCAACAACCTGAGCGTTTACCTGACCAGGAAGCAGGTGACCAGGCTGGGCCGGGTCGGGGTGGTCGCCAAGGGATGCGATGCGCGGAGCATCGTTGGCCTGATCCAGGAGAACCAGGCCAGGCGCGAGAACGTGGTGATCATCGGCGTACAGTGTGGCGGCGTTCAAATGAGTGTTCGTGCAGCCAAAGGCGATCGCGAATTGGAATCAGTTTCTGCCGCGCGAACACTCATTCAGGTGGATGGCGAGCTGGCGCCGAAGTGCTATGCCTGCGATGTTCATACGCCCAAGATCTACGATCACCTGGCGAAAGGCGACGCGGCTGTGACCCGTCCGCTGGCGGCGGCTGATCCGCGCTTCGCCGAGATTGCGGCGCTAGAGCGCATGAGCCCGGACGAGCGTTGGGCTTATTGGCAGGCCCAGTTCGACCAGTGCATTCGTTGCTACGCCTGCCGTGCCGTCTGCCCGTTGTGCTACTGTGAAACATGCATCGCCGATAAGTCGCGGCCGCAGTGGATCCCGACCAGCGCCACCTCGCAGGGCAACCTGTCCTGGAATATTTTCCGGGCGTATCATCTGGCCGGCCGGTGTATCGGCTGCGACGAATGTAGCCGTGTGTGCCCGGCCGATATTCGCCTGGATCTGATCAACCGTAAGCTGGCGCAGTCGGTTCAGGAGGCATTTGGCTACACCGCCGGCTTTGACATGGCGGCGGCTCCGCCGTTGTTGACGTTCCGGATGGATGACCAGGGGGAGTTTATCAGATGACGTTTAACGTTGAACGTTCAACGTTAAACGTTTGAGGTACGGAGGTTCTCAGTGACACTCAGGGCGCTTAGACGAGAGAAACTGAAAGACTGGTTAGCAACTATCGCTGCCAGCGAACGACGGCTGGTCGCGCCGGTGCAGGCTGGCGATGCTATCCTGTTCAAAGAAGTGGACGAGGCGAA
>JBBITV010000160.1:0-8457 GCA_037440585.1 Chloroflexota bacterium | reverse complement strand
CTGCGCCCGGCTGGCCTTGTCCAACGGGATTGCCAGTCGCACGTCCTCGATTGTGGTCTTCACCGGGAATAGTACGTCCCCAGGAAGTGCGTCCTGGGCAGCAGACACCACAACACCTACTCCTCCACAGAGTAGGGTGAGGGCCAAGAGAAGCACGGCTGGAGGTTTAAGGGCCGAAGTCAACACCCATGGCGTTCAGGATAGCTTCGAGCTTTTTGAAACAGCGGGCGCGGGTGGGGCCAATGCTCCCCACGGCCATGCCCAGGCGCACGGCGATCTCCTCATAGCTGGGAGTAGTAGAGTCAAAGAAGAGGGCTTTGAGAAGTTCCCGGCCGCGCGGGTCGAGCTGGCTGAGAGCCTGATGCACCAGATGTTGGCGCTCCCAACGCTGTACCTGATCGGGCGGCGGAGCGCCTATGTCCGTGGCGATCTCGTCCAGGTCAGCGTGAGCTCGGGCGAGTTTGGATAGGCGTATACACTCACGATGAGTAGTAGTAATAAGCCAGGCAGAGAAGCGGGTTTGGTCGCGCAGGCTGTCCAGCTTGCGTAAGACCATGGTGAAGACATTTTGGAAGACATCGTCGGCGTCGGCGGCGGAGAGGCCATAGCGGCGCGGGATCGAATAGACCAATCGCCCATAACGTTCGACCAACTCGTTCCAGGCAATTTCGTCTCTTCTCAAGCAAGCCTGAATCAAGGCAGGATCGCTGCGATACACCCAGCTTGAGTCCTTGGAGATGGCCCGGGTGAATGATATTGGACGCTGTTTGTCCCTGGTTACCAGGCGGGGGGACTGATCGGTTATGGGCAGAGCCGCGGCTTGCTGATTTACCTGCATGATGTGATCGCCTTTCTCCGCAGCCAAATCATCCGTGGTTGATTTTCTTACAAAACTTGCACTGCCCCATCACTTGTGTTATAATAGCAAATAGAGAAGGGCAAACACACCAGCCCCATAAAGGACTGGCGTACAGGCCGGTATATCCATTCTCCATCGTTGGCAGCGGCGGCGATGGATAGCCGGAGAGCTCTTCTCTCAGGGGCTGATCAACCGGTCAGCCCTTTTTTTCTGTGCATGAACCCATGGCCGTACACCAGGTTTCAATTAACCGGGGTATCCCGGCACCCGTATGCACCCAAATGAGTAATTACGCGCCACCTTGCTCAATTTCTTCAATGAGCACGTATATGGACGAGCACGCATAACCACTTTATGCGAATTATTACACACGCTCGCTGGGTCGGCGGCCGAAATTAAATTGGTGAATCACGAATGTTCAGGAGGCGATAATCGGGTCCTTAGAATTATTGAAGCAGTACAGACTTTAGTCCGCAAGCTGTCCCGTCGTAGTTGGACCACAGCGACGTCAGTTGCACTGCCGCCGGGTCTGGGCGCTAAAGCAGACAGCCTTCAGACCTACGCACTCCCCCCCTGGTCTGAAACGTCAGAGCCTAGCGATACGGTAACAGACCCCGGCGACCCGATCAACAATGGGCGGAGAGAAAGGAAAGGTGAACTAAAATGTGACTGAGAGTACCAGGCATTACTCACAGCCGGGTTGCGGATCGTGCTGCTTGAAAGCAGAAGAGCCTTGGGCAAGCTAACCAAGGCCGGACTGGCGCACGATCCAAACGGCCTTAAGGCCTGTCCCCGATGCTCTTAAAGACATTATACCGAAAGTAGTTAGATTTGTCAAATATACGCGCAGTGCGGAGTGGCGTCTCACATTTCCACCATCTTCACATTGAATAACGCCTTGACCCTGAGGACCTGCGAAAAGACATCCGGCGGAATCGGGTCGTCCACGCCAACAATCATGATCGCCTGGTGGCGCGGTGCGTCGCGGCCCACCTGCATAAAGGCGATGTTGACATTCGCATTACCCAGAATCGTGCCGACCGCGCCGATGACCCCTGGTTGATCGAGGTTGTGCGAGACCAGGAGCCGGCCCTGCGGCACAAAGTCGACCCAGTAGTCGTCGAGGCGCACGATGTGCGGCTCACCGTGCAACAGGATGCCGCCAACCTTGCGCACGCCCCGGTCGGATTCAACGATCAATGTGACCAGGTGGGTATAATGGCCAACCTCGGTCGTCTTCTCCTCGACAATCTCCAGGCCACGCCGCCTGGCAATCAAATGGGCGTTCACCAGGTTGATCCGCTCGTCGGTGACGCGCTCCAGAAGACCTTTGATGGCTGCGGCACGTAATGGCGTTGTATCATACCTGGCGATTTCACCGCTATAAACCAGGCGCACCTGCTCGATGCGACCCTCACCAATCTGGGCATAGAAGCGCGCCAGGCGCTCCACCAGGTCAAAATACGGCACGAGCGCGGCGAGGGTTTCCGCAGAGACCAGCGGCGCGTTGACCGCGTGCTCCGCCAGCCGCCCCTCGAACACGTCGATGATCTGGCGCGCCACATCGACGGACACGCCGACCTGCGCTTCCTGGGTCGAGCCTCCCAGATGAGGCGTCAATATCACTTTGGGATGGCTGCGTAGGCGACTGTCAGGTGGGGGAGGCTCTTGCGGGAAGACGTCAATGGCCGCTCCCGCCAGGCGGCCCTCGTCCAGCGCCGCTAGCAGTGCGGTTTCGTCAATCAAGCCACCACGGGCGACGTTCAGGATCCGCGCAGTCGGTTTAACCAGCGCCAGGGTCTGGGCGTTAATCATCCCTCGCGTCTGCGCCGTCTGTGGGGTGTGCAGGCTAATGAAGTCCGCCGTCCGCAGCAACTCCGGGAGATCGACCAGTTGGACGTTGAGCCGCGCGGCGTGTTCGGCGGAGACAAACGGGTCGTACGCGATGACGTGCATCGCCAGCCCCTGCGCCCGCCTGGCCACTTCAGCCCCGATCCGTCCCAGCCCGATCAGGCCCAACACCTTATCTCGCACTTCGATGCCAACAAACCTGGAGCGATCCCAGCCACCCTTGCGCATGGTAGCATCCGCCACCGGAATGTGGCGCGCCAGCGCCAGCATCATGGCAATCGTATGCTCTGCCGCCGCGATGGTATTCGACGTCGGTGCGTTGACCACGAGGATCCCGTGCCGGGTTGCGGCCTCCAGGTCAATATTGTCGGTACCCACACCAGCCCGGCCAATCACTTGCAGCCTTTTGGCCGCGTCGATAATACGCGCCGTGACCTGCACGCCGCTCCGTACCACGAGCGCATCGTAATTGCTGATGATGGCAACGAGCTCGTCCTCTTTGAGACCGATACGGACGTCCACCTCGGCATGTTCGCGCAATAGGGCCAGCCCTTCTTCGCCTAGCGGGTCCGCGACGAGGATGCGCCAGGTCACTGTATTCACGGGTTCAGCCATGACACCCTCCGAAAATGACGACGGACGACGGACGACAGACGACGGACAAATGACAAACCGCAATCGTCTGTCGTCCGTCGTCGTTCGTCCGTCGTCTTTTTCTCGTCGTCCTTCGTCATCTACGCCGTGACAGCCTGCGGCAATTCCGCCTTCAATGCAGCCAGCGCATGGTCGATGTCCGCTTCGGAGACGAAACCCAGGTGGCCGATGCGGAATGCCTTGCCGGCCAGCGGCCCCTGCGCCCCAGCCATCACCACGCCCCGATCTTCACGCAGCCGCTTCAGCAGTGCCTTGATGTCTACACCGTTGGGAGCACGGACGGCTGTAACCGTATTGGAGGCTACACGTTCATCCGCCAGGAGCTGGAGCCCCATGCCCTTCACACCTGCCCGCGTGTAGTCGGCGATGCGTTGATGGCGCGCGACAATGCCATCGATGCCTTCGGCCAGAAGCGTCTTCATCGCTGTTTGCAGGCCGTAGTAGATAGGGATCGCTGGAGTCCACGGCGTCTCGCCCTTCTCAGCCGAAGCTTTCGCCTTGCCCAGATCGAAGTAGAACCGCGGCATCCTCGCCTCGGCATTGGCCGCCCAGCCCCGTGGGCTGACGGCGATGAACGCCAGGCCCGGCGGTACCATCCAGCCCTTCTGTGAACCGGTGACCAGGATGTCGATCCCCCAGTCGTCGGTTTTGAGCTCGATGCTACCTGCGGAACTGATCGCATCCACCAACAACAACTTGCCCGCACCTTTGACCACACCCGCAATGGCCTGCAGCGGGTTCGTGACGCCGGTTGAGGTTTCATTGTGCGTAACGAGGACCGCCTTGATGTCCGGATTGGCTTTCAGTGCCGCCTGGATGGCAGCCGGATCGGCCGCCGTTCCCCATTCAAAGTCCAGGGGCACGACGTCGGCGCCATATGCCTTGGCGATGTTACGGAATCGCTCACCGAAGTATCCAATGGACACGCCCAGCACCTTATCGCCCGGCGACAGGGCGTTGACGACGGCCGCCTCCATTCCGCCTGTGCCAGAGCAGGTCAGCAACAGGACATCGTTCCTGGTTTGGAGCAGAGTTTGCAATCCCCCCGTAACCTCCTTCTGCAATGCAGCGAAGTGCGGTCCACGATGGTTGATCATCTGCGCGCTGAGCGCCACTCGCACGTCGGGCGGAATCGGCGTCGGGCCGGGGATGCGCAGATTGACATTGTCGTAACGCTGGTCCATGAGAATGTAACCTCCTGAGCAGAACGTGATGTTTAAAACAAGAGCGGCATCTGGTATTCCAAGACGCCGCCCCTGGGCCGCCTTTGGCGGGCGCGACCAACCCTCCACTTTTATGTTTCTATGTTAGATCAGGGTTAGATCAGGTGGTTACCGGCGCGAGCTGCGTGGACCCCGATCCCGGGCGCGATCCCGATCGCCCCCGCCGAAACGTGAGTCGTTGCGGCCTGGACCACGACCCCGGTCGCCACCAGGCCCCCCACGGCGCGGGCCGCCGCCGCCCCCCGGGCGGCGGTCCATCTCGCGCGCCTTCTCCGGCGTCCAGCCCTCCAGCACCGCCTGGCGCGAGAGCCGGACCTTACCACCCTCCGGATCAATATCGGTCACCATGACCATGATCTCGTCACCAAGTTTCACCACGTCCTCAACGCGGTTCACCCGGTAATCGGCAAGCTGCGAGATATGGACGAGGCCATCCTTGTTGGGCAGGATTTCGACAAACGCGCCGAAGGGCTCAATCCGCACGACCTTCCCCGTGTAGATCTTGCCAATCTCGACTTCTTCGGTAAGGCCACGTACCATTTCGATGGCCCGCTCGCTGGCAGTCTCATCGCTGGCGGCGATAAATACAGTGCCATCGTCCTCGATATCGATTTTGGTTCCGGTTTCCTCGGTGATCTTGCGAATCATCTTGCCACCGGGACCAATGACCGCACCGATTTTCTCGGGATTGATCTTGATGGTAATAATCCGTGGCGCGTACGGCGAAAGGTTTGGCCTGGGAGTGGCAATCGTCTCGCGAATTCTGTCGAGGATGAAGAGCCGCGCCTGGCGCGCCTGCGCCAGGGCCTGGGCCATGATTTCGGGGGTAATCCCCTTGATCTTGATGTCCATCTGAAGGGCGGTAATTCCCTTGCTCGTCCCGGCCACCTTGAAGTCCATGTCGCCCAGGGCGTCCTCCATCCCCTGGATGTCGGTCAGGGTGACGAAGCGTTCACCTTCTTTGACCAGACCCATGGCGATTCCAGCCACGGGCGCCTTGATCGGCACGCCGGCATCCATGAGGGCCAGGGTGCTGCCGCAGACGCTGGCCATCGACGTGGAGCCGTTTGACGAGAGGACCTCAGAAACCAGGCGGATGGTATAGGGGAAATCGGTCTCCGGCGGGATAACCGGCGCCAACGCCCGCTCCGCCAGGGCCCCATGACCGATCTCGCGCCGGCCGGCGCCGCGCATCGGGCGTGCCTCGCCAACACTGTAGGGCGGGAAATTGTAATGGTGCATGAAGCGCTTGGTTTCTTCGGGAGTCAATCCATCCAACGTCTGCTCTTCTCGAGGCGTACCGAGCGTGGCAATCGTCAAGACCTGCGTCTCGCCCCGGGTGAACAGACCAGAACCATGGGTGCGCGGCGAGAGGCCCACTTCACAGGCAATGGGGCGAATATCCTTGGGGCCGCGCCCGTCAGGTCGCCTACCCTGGCTCAGGATGCGCTTGCGCACTTCGGTCTTCAGTTGCTCCTCAAACGCGGCAGCTATGACCTGGGGATCGACCTTCTCACCCAGTGTGATATCCAGAGTCGCCCGTAGGGCATCCAGCGCCTCATTGCGCTCTTCTTTGCTCAGAGCACCATCGAGAATCTCGATGAGCCGATTGCCGACGACCTCGGTAACTGCCTGGCGCGCCTCGTCGGTCACTTGAAACTCCGAGAGCTGCCGCTTGGGCTTGCCGACCTGCTGCTGCATCTCGAGTTGCATCCGGATACTATCCTGCAAGGCTTGATGGCCAGCGCGGATTGCCTCCAGCACCACTTCCTCGGGAACCTCGTCGGCCCCGGTCTCCACCATCAGGATCGCATCCTGCGTTCCCGCCAGGCGCAGGTCGAGGGAGCTATACTCCATTTCAGGCGCCGTCGGGTTAAAGACGAACTTGCCACCGATGTAGCCTACGCGCACAGCGCCAATGGGACCCAGGAAGGGGATGTCGGAGATGGTCAAAGCAGCCGACGCGCCGATGATGGACAGAATGTCCAGGTAGTTCTCCAGGTCGGCAGACAGCGACGTGATCACAATCTGAACGTCGTTCCGAAAACCCTCGGGGAAGAGAGGTCGCAGGGGCCGGTCGACCAATCGGCTAAGGAGGATCGCTGATTCGCTTGGGCGACCTTCGCGCCGGTAGAAGCCACCGGGGATCTTGCCTGCGGCGTAGAGCCGCTCTTCGTAGTCTACAGTCAGGGGGAAGAAGTCGATGCCTTCACGGGGTTCCTTCGACGCCGTCGCCGTGACCAGAACCATGGTGTCGCCACACCGCACAGTGACCGCGCCGTTGGCTTGTCCGGCCAGCTTGCCGGTTTCAACACTGATGGCTTTGTCGCCAACAATACTTGTGAATGTACTAGGCATACTATTTATTCAGTTCCTTTCCTTCAGGACAATGTGATTCCAGCCCAGGCGGACCGCAGGAACCCCTTGAGGGAGGTTCGCAATCACCCAATTTTCCTTGCCCCGGAGGTCAGGAGCTGGAGAGTGCAACCCACCCGGGCAGTGAGTTGCACTCTCCAATTCCTGTCCATTCCGGGGGTTGGCCGCGTATGGCGATTGACATACGAAGGACGACGGTTGACACTCACCGTCGATCTATGATCAACCACCAAGAAAACGAGTAGATGGATTCCCCATCTACTCGTCACTCCCAGCTAAGTCGTGCGCTTTCGGCGCAGGCCCAACCGTTCTGTGATTGCGTTGTAGCGCGCCATATCTTTCTTAATCAGGTAGTTGAGGTGGCGCTGGCGCTGGCCGACAAGCTTAAGCAGCCCGCGCCGTGAATGGTTATCCTGCTTGTGTGCCTTGAGATGCTCAACTAGCTGGTTGATGCGCCTCGTTAAGATCGCGATCTGGACTTCAGGCGAGCCTGTATCCGTAGCATGGATATGATACTGCTCGATGATCGCGTCCTTCTCGGACTTGCTCAGGGTCACCGTATCCTCCCTCCAGCGGTATCTCATACCGTCCTGACCTGGGCCAGTAGCATATAAAATTATACCACAACTGCCAGGTAGAGGCAAACTTTCGTTGTGGTAGCCAGCCTGGACCTGACTGGTCTCAAAGACTGTCAGTTCTACTCTTGGGTTCCGAGCGGTTGCCCGGCAGGTTGCGTAGCGGAAGCGCTGGCACCGGGGGACTTGGGTTGCGAAGCAGCCGTCGTGGCAGGTGGCTGGGTAGGTGCTGCGGTCGTGAGTGGCGGAGAGGTCGGCGTAACTGGTCCTGGCGTCGGGGTAGGTGGTATCGGAAGCGGGGTATGCGTAGGAGTGAGGACAATAATCCGACCCTGAGTCGGCAGCGGGGCCGTCATCGTCGCGGAGACCGCACTGGCGGGGGTAGTTGAGGGCGTGCGCGTCGGTGATGGCGTTGCTAGAACTGTCGGGGTTGAGCTCCCAGTCACCGTCCCGGTCAAGGTTCGTGTCGCGGTAATGCGCGACGTAGCCGTGGGAAATGGTAATTGGGTTGGGGTGGGCATAAGCCGGATGGTAGGCATAGGTTCCGGCAGGCGGGTTGGCACGGGGGTTTCAGTGGCAAGCGCCTGGATACCGGCTGGCGGGGAGGTTGTATTGGGCAAGAAGAGCGGTGTCGGCACGGCCCGCGAAGCGAGCACACGCGGCTTTAAGATGAGGCTACCGATGCCTAGCACGTAGAGTAACGAGATCGCGACGCTCAGGACCACGATCAAGCTGTAGTAGAACTGCTGGCGCGGAGGCAGCGCCTGAAACCATGTGATGAGCGTCTTCATTGAACCGCCCCGGTTGGTGTAAGCATTGGTGTAAGCATGAATGTAGCCGACGGCGTGGGACTGCCAGGGCCTGGCTTGAGGGTGCGTGTGGGCGATGGAATAGTCGGCACCAGGGTGGGTGTCGGTGG
>JBBITV010000159.1:7226-8457 GCA_037440585.1 Chloroflexota bacterium | reverse complement strand
CCCGCCGATCCGACCGAGGCCTACGACATGCAACGCGTCATCGACGCCGAATATCACCAGGGCAGCTTCCTCGAAGTCCACGAGCACTGGGCGCAAAATGTCCTCGTGGGCTTTGCGCGGCTCCACGGCGCGGTCGTCGGCGTGGTCGCCCAGCAGCCCTTGATCCTGGCTGGCGTACTGGATATCGACGCCTCGGACAAAATCTGCCGCTTTGTCCGTTTTTGCGACTGTTTCAACATGCCGGTGATCACCTTCGTCGATTCGCCCGGTTTCCTGCCGGGCGTGGCCCAGGAACATGGCGGGATCATTCGGCATGGTGCTAAGATCGTGTATGCCTATGCCGAGGCAACTGTGCCCAAGATCTCTATCGTCACCCGAAAAGCCTATGGCGGCGCTTACATCGTCATGAGCAGCAAGCACACCCGGACGGACTTCTGTTTCGCCTGGCCAACAGCGGAAATCGCCGTACTGGGCGCCGAAGGCGCTGTCGCCATCCTCAACCGGCGTGAAATCGCCAAAGCGGTTGATCCGGAGGCGACGCGCCAACGACTGATCGCCGAGTTCCGCGAAAAGTTCTCCACCCCATATGCCGCCGCGTCCAGCGGCCACATCGACGACGTCATCCGGCCCAGCGAGACACGACCACGGCTCATCGCGGCGCTTGAGATTTTGCGGGACAAGCAGGTGACGACGCCGGCGAAGAAACACGGTAACATGCCGGTCTAACCCGTTCACCGTTCAACGTTCAACGTTCAACGTTTAGCGGGTTAAAGGGGCTGAAGGTGAATGAGGTTCTCGTACAAGGCTTGACCCTAACTGTCATGGGCATGGGCCTGGTGTTCCTGGCTCTGACCGCCCTCTGGTTAATCATGTGGGCTCTCGAGCGAGCATTCCGCTCCAAAGAGCCGCAGCCGGCTGCCGAGGTGCCTGCGGCAGCCGAGAGCAGGAACCCCGGGGAAGCGGAAGTTGCTGCCATCGTGGGAGCATTGTTCCAAATCGGGTTGCTGCCAGGCACACAGGTTGCCATCGGCGGAAAAAGTTTGGGACAGGCGTTGGGGCAGCCGGGCGCGTGGCACTTGGCCCGCCGCCTGTCCTTCAGCCCAAGGAGGACCAGACGCTAATGGCCGCCCAAACCGTGCGGGTCCTGGTCGATGGCCAGCCCTACATCGTGGAAATCGAAGATACCCAGGCCTCACCCCTGACGGTGCGCGTCAACGGCAAACCCTTCGTG
>JBBITV010000159.1:0-7203 GCA_037440585.1 Chloroflexota bacterium | reverse complement strand
ATCGGTGACCACACCTGCCGCGTCGCCTGGCTTACAAATCCGTGCTGGGGTCGGCGAGCAGCAGCGTACGAAGCCAACCGGTGACGGCAAACACCCGCCTGACGCCACACCACCCGCCGTCCGTCCCGCTACAGTGCCCACGGCAAGGGTCGTTGCACCGATGCCAGGCACCGTCTTGGAAATTCTTGTCCAGGCCGGGCAGAAAGTGGCCTACAAGCAAGACCTGTGTATCGTCGAAGCCATGAAGATGAAAAACGTCATCCGTGCGCCGCGCGAGGGGATCATCGCTGAGGTCCGCGCGCGCCCGGGCCAGACGGTGGCGTACGGGGACGTACTGCTAGTCTTCGGGTAGACGAATGACATCCACTAACCTCCTCACGCTGATTCAGGGCTTTCTCAATCTGACCCCGGGCCATATCGTCATGATCGCCGTGGGCGGGATGCTCATCTACCTGGCGATAGCCCGGGAGTATGAGCCGGTCTTGCTCCTACCCATCGGGCTCGGCGCGATCCTGGTCAACATTCCGCTAACCGGTTTGAACGACGAGCACGGCTTGTTCCGCATCCTCTATGATGCCGGCATTGCCAATGAACTGTTCCCTCTGCTGATCTTCATCGGCGTCGGGGCAATGACGGATTTTGGTCCGCTGCTGGAGAATCCCCATCTGGTGTTGTTGGGCGCCGCCGGGCAGTTCGGCATCTTCGGCACGTTGTTGGTGGCGCTCCTGCTAGGCTTCCGCCTCAACGAGGCCGCCGCCATCGGCATCATCGGCACCGCCGACGGGCCGACGTCGATCTACGTCACCGCCATCCTGGCACCACACTTGCTGGCGCCGATTGCAGTGGCGGCGTACTCCTACATGTCGCTGGTGCCCATTATCCAGCCGCCCATCATGCGCCTGCTGACAACCCCCGCCGAGCGCCGCATCCAGATGCCATACACGTCGCGACCGGTATCCAGGGTGGTGCGCGTTCTGTTCCCGCTAGTCGTCATCCTGGTCGCCGGACTCCTCGTGCCCCGGGCGACGCCCCTCATTGGAATGTTGATGTTTGGCAACCTGCTGCGTGAGGCCGGCGTCGTAGATCGTCTGTCCAAGGCCGCCCAAAACGAACTCATCAACATTGTAACTATCTTCCTGGGCCTGGCGATTGGCTCGACAATGATGGCGGCGAGTTTCATGACGGTGCGTACACTGATCATCATCGCTATGGGACTGGTCGCCTTTGCACTGGACACGGCTGGCGGGCTGCTTTTCGGGAAACTGATGTGTGCCGTCACCGGCGGCCGCGTCAACCCGCTCATCGGCGCATCGGGCATCTCGGCGTTCCCCATGTCGGCGCGGGTGGTCCAGAAAGTGGGCCAGGAGGAGGACTTCAACAATTTCTTGTTGATGCACGCGATGGGGGCGAACACCGCCGGGCAAATCGGATCGGTGATGGCGGGCGGGGTGGTGCTGGCGCTGCTGGGCTAGTATTGTCACCCTTCGCTCCGCTCAGGGTGACACAAACTGGTTCCTGGAGAAGCGAATGAAGAAAGAAATCCCGACCTGGCAGGCCACGCGCCTGCTCCAACCTGGCAATATCGCTCTCGTCACGGCCCGGCATCGCGACAAAGTCGGTGTCATGCCGGCGGCGTGGCTCACCCCCCTCAGCCAGACCCCACCCCTTGTCGGCGTCGCCATCCACCAGAGCCGCTTCACCCACGACCTCATCCGGCGTAGCGAGCAATTCGCGCTGAACCTCCCCGGCCGGCCGCTGGCGGAGCAGGTCGACCGGCTCGGCCGCGTCTCCGGCTTCGAGGACGTGGAGAAGTTCAAGCTAGCCGGATTCGCCGAGGCGGAGCCGAAGCAGGTGGCGGCTCCGCTTATCGAGGAGTGCCTGGCCTGGATCGAATGCGCGGTCGTCGATGCGGTCGAAACCGGTGACCACACGCTGTTCATCGGTGAGGTATTGGTTGCCCGGGTGGAGGAACAGGCGTTTGACGAGACGTGGTTGCTGGTAGACGAGGAAGTGAAACCACTGCATCATTTGGGTGGGAAGCGGTATGCGGTTTTGGAGAAGCCCATCATCTTTGAACCCTGAAGAAAAGGAGTATCCCGATGGCTCAAATCACCTGGCTCGGTCACGACAGCTTTCGCATCTCCAATGACAAGGTTATCTACATCGACCCTTACCAGATCAAAGGCGGCCCGCCCGCCGACCTGATCCTGGTCACCCACGATCACTACGATCATCTCTCCGTCGATGACATCAAGAAGATTCGTAAGGAAGACACCGTCATCGTCACCACCCCGGCGGCGGCCAAGAAGCTTGCCGGCCCGGTGCGCACGGTGAAACCAGGCGACAAACTGTCGGTACGCGGTATCGACATCGAGGTCGTCCCGGCGTACAACACCAACAAAAAGTTTCATCCCAAAGACTATGGTGGCGTCGGCTTCATCGTGACCGTCGACGGCGAGCGCATCTACCATGCTGGCGATACAGATGTTATCCCGGAAATGAAAGGCTTGCAGGTAGACATCGCTCTGCTGCCGGTCAGCGGCACCTACGTGATGACGGCTGAGGAGGCGGTCAAGGCGGTCGAGATGATTCAGCCCAAGCAAGTCATCCCGATGCATTACGGCAGCATTGTTGGCTCGGAGAGGGATGCGGAGCGTTTCCAGAAGCTGTCACCGGTACCGGTTCGTATTCTGAAACCTGAAAGGTAGACGCGGGTGCACGCCAGAATTTAGGAGCATGTCTTTGATCCAGGTCATATACCTCCAAGGCCAATCCGGGTACAATTAGCGCAACAGAAGGCCATGCAGGAGGACCTATGGTGCGCGAACGACGCATCACCCCAGAAATGCTTGTTGACGAGGTGGTCGACCGGTATCCGGAGACCATCCCGGTATTCATCCGGCACCGGATGCAGTGCGTGGGCTGCCACGTGGCTCGCTTCGAAACCATCGCCGGTGGCGCCGCGATCTACGAAGTTGACCTGAATGACCTCCTACAGGAATTGAACGCGGCTGTGGACGGGGAGAGTAAATATGAGCATCACGCCTGATATGAAGGTCAGCGAAATTCTGGCCAAACATCCCGAGCTCCTGGACGTCTTTGTCGCTCAAAGCCCAGAGTTCGCCCGCCTGCGCAACCCCATCATGCGCAAAACCTTTGCCCGGTTAGTGACTGTGGCCCAGGCCGCGAACATGGGCAAGGTCAACCTGGACGATCTGCTGATGGCCTTGAACCGGGCCCTGGGCCTGACCTACTCTCCCAACGGCGTGCCTGAGTCTCTGCGTCCAGCGGGTGGCGTGCGGCCGTCGTGGGTGGACACCGCGCCGGTGGCCGTCACCCTGGACGTGCGGGAAGATCAGCGCCGGCAGGAAGAGCCGTACACCAAGATTATGGCTGCCGCCGCTACTATCCAATCCGGCCAGATTTTCCTTTTGCGCAATACCTTCGAACCGCTCCCCTTATACCAGGTCCTCGGCAAACGTGGCTTCGTCGCCTGGTCGCAGCAACTGGGTGAGGACGACTGGGAGATTTACTTCTTCCGGCCGAGTGTCGAGCCGCCACAGCCGCTCAATCGACCCCGAACTCTGGCCCCCGCGCCTCAGACTTTTCTGGACAACCGAGGCCTGGAGCCGCCTGAGCCAATGATTCGCACCCTCGAAGCCGCCGAGCGCCTGGGCGAGGGTGAGATCTTGACCATTCACAACGACCGGCGCCCAATGTTCCTGTACTCGAAGTTGGAAGAGCGTGGCTTTACCCACACGACAGAGGATCAGCCTGACGGATCCGCGATCGTACGAATCTGGCGCAAACGGATGGGAGATGCATGATCAATCATAAGCTTGCAGCCACACAAACTGTGCGACCCCCCACGACTCCTGGTGCGCCAATGGGACCGGGCAGCCTGGCGACAGCCCAGGCTCCGTCATTGACCTTGCCACTGCCGTACATCGTGGCGTCATTGGTCAGTTTTGCCGCGTTAGGCACCCTGGCCGTTGTCGCCGCCGACAGCCTGGCTCGCTCATATTTCACCCCGGCCGTGCTGGCCCTGACCCACGTCGCCACTCTCGGCTGGGGCACGATGATCGTCATGGGCGCGATGTACCAACTGGTGCCGGTGGTGCTGGGTGTGCCGATCCGCCATGAGTGGGCGGGGAAGATCGGCTTTTGGGTTTTTGCGTGGGGCGCACTGGTGCTCATCGCCAGCTTCTGGGCCTGGCGAATGTGGGAGCTCGCTCTAGGGGGCGTGCTGCTGCTGGCCGGGGTCGGCCTGTTCCTGTTCAACATGGCGCGCACTCTGGCAGCAGTCCGGCAGTGGAACATTACCGGTCGCTTTCTGGTCGTCGCTCTCGCTTACTTCACATTGACGGCTGGTCTGGGTGTCCTGTTGGCATTGGACAAACAGTTCCACTTCCTGGGTGGCGTCGAGATGTTCAACCTGGCTGGCCACGCCCACCTGGGCATCGTCGGTTGGTTTACACTGATCATCATGGGCGTGTCGTACAAGCTGGTGCCCATGTTTTCCCTTTCCCACGCCACCGGCGAGAACCTGGCGCGGATCATCCTCGTCGCCGTAGGGCTGGGATTGGCTGGCCTGTCCCTGTCCCTGGTCAGCGACGCCGATCGCGCCACCGTCCTCACTTTTGGCGGCACCGCCGCCCTGGGCGCGTACCTCTTCGCCTACGACACCCGCCGCATCTTGAGCCGCCGGCTGCGCAAACCTTTGGGTCTCACCCTGAGCTACTACGTCCTTGCCGTGGGCTACCTGGTTGTCGGAACAACCTTCGGCCTGACCCTGGGGCTAGGTCTCTGGGAAGGTCGCCTCAGCCAAAACGCCCAGGCGATGATCTACGCCTACCTGGGCCTCGGCGGTTGGGTCTCACTCACGATCATGGGAATGTTGCACAAGATCGTGCCGTTCCTGGTGTGGTTCAACCGCTACAGTACCAAAGCTGGCCGGGAGCCAGTGCCTTTGCTGAAAGATATGCTGGACGAGCGGTTCGGCTGGGTGGCATTGGGATTGTGGAACGCGGGCTTGCTGGGGAGTATCGGGGCTCTCGCCGTAAGCGATGCCGGGTGGCTGCGAATGGCAGGGGTAGCGTTGGCCGCCGCAGCCTACCTTTTCGTTTTCAACATCCTCGCGGTGTTTTGGCGGTAATATCCCACGTTGATTTGGCTTGCAAACGACAATCATGTATAATCGCGTCTAAGAACGTGAATCAGACCAAACTGACACCTGCTCGTTACCCCATTTGGACCTGTGCGTGCTATCATTGAAGATGTAGAACTTAATGGCGTAGCCGACAAGGTCTTGCGTGGAGCTGACCGGCCGGTGTTGCTGGTGCGAGCACGGTCGGGCACGTGAGGAGACGAAACGATGTTCACGAGAATTTTGGTCCCGATAGACGGTTCCCCACAAAGCATTGCTGTATTGCCCTACGTGGAGCGGCTGGCCACACCTGGATTCACCGAGATCATTCTGCTCCAGGTCGCCGATGAGCCGGAACAGTGGCTTATCCCCGAACCGGCGCCCCTACCAGATCGTTTCGCTCCGCGTGGCAGCCCACCTCCGGTAGATTACACCGATCGTTACCTGCGCATCGAGGAGGCCATGGCCGAGGCCAGCATCCAGGCACGAGCGAGCCTGCACGCGGCAGAAGCGCAACTGAGCAGCCGGGGCCTGCTCGTTCGCACGGTCGTGCGCTTCGGAAGCCCGGTTCAGGAGATCGTGGCTTGTGCCCGCCAGGAACAGGTGGCTCTAGTTATTATGTCAGCACATGGCTGGAGCGGGTTCAGCCAGATACTTTTCGGCAGCGTAGCCGATCAAGTCGTCAAGACTCTTCAACTACCGGTGCTTATTGTCCGCTTGACTGAGGTTGAAGATACGAGGTAAAGAATAACCGGTTTCAGCCCCTATCTCATAATTCTAATATATAGTAGTAGTTATAGGGCCTGTGGATGAGAGGATAAGTACAATATTTCCGGGCGAGGACGGCTGGAACCCAATATATGGCTGTATTTGTTCAGGAATTCCCTACATCCCCGTGTGCCAAAGACCGTGTGGAGACCAGGCTTTCCCAGAGCCTGTGGACGGCAAGGGGATAGGTCCGGAGAGCTAGTGTCCGACACTACGCCCCCGCTGCTATTGAACAAGATCAATCCACAACTTGTCCGCAACTTTCCCCTAAAGCCCGCTCTTTTCTTTGCAATCGCCCTCACGGTATGCGGCTTCTGAGAGATAACTTATCCACATTCTTAATAGCTTATCCCCAGATTTTGGGTAGTTATCCACAGTGAGAGAGTAATTCTCGGATGGCAATCACATCCCGCCGTAAACCGTCATCTTCCTCAATCTTGACCATGATTTTCTCACAGCCATGCAAAACCGTGGTATGATCGCGACCGCCCAGTATTTCACCGATCTGGGCCAACGCTGCTTTGGCATCTTCCCGCATCAAATACATTGCCACC
This sequence comes from Chloroflexota bacterium, assembly GCA_037440585.1. Classification (GTDB taxonomy): domain Bacteria; phylum Chloroflexota; class Anaerolineae; order Epilineales; family JBBITV01; genus JBBITV01. The sequence goes on along the minus strand of JBBITV010000159.1, from coordinate 735 downwards.
TGGCGCGCCAGTGCGATCTGCTGCTTGCGACCGCGCCCGGTTAGCTCCCCATTGTGAATTCCATAATGGGATCCGACAGCGTTTAAGATCGCTTCCAAGGAGGGGGGCTGTTGCTGGACCAACATCGTCGACAGCGCCTTGTGGGCGGTATCGAGAGTGATCGGCCAGCCCATTAACTCGGTGTAAGCAACAACACGGTTAAAAGCGCCTTCCAGCTCCCGGATGTTGCTGTGGAACTTCTGGGCCAGGAGCAGGATCACGTCAAAGGGCACGTCCCAACTGTGATCTTCCGCTTTGGCCCGGAGGATCGCCATGCGCGTCTCAAGGTTCGGGGGCTGAATGTCAACGATCAAACCCCATTCGAAGCGTGAACAGAGACGCCGTTCCAGTGTGTTAATCGCCTTGGGGGGACGATCACTACTCAGGACGATCTGCTTTCTGGCCGAGTGGAGTGTGTTAAAGGTGTGAAAGAACTCTTCCTGAGTGCTATCTTTGCCAGCGATAAACTGAATATCGTCTACGAGAAGAACGTCCACGGCGCGGTATTTGTCCCGAAAATCGGCGGTCTTTTGGCTACGAATTGACTGAACCAATTCGTTGGTAAATTCTTCTGAGGACACGTAAAGGACCGTGAGCCCCCGACCCTCGGATGCGTGGCCGATGGCATGTAGGAGATGGGTTTTGCCCAGCCCGACGCCACCGTATATAAACAATGGATTATACCACCCGGCAGGC
>JBBITV010000158.1:0-8474 GCA_037440585.1 Chloroflexota bacterium | reverse complement strand
AGGTCGCAGCACTCGTCATACGATTGACGATGGTCTGTGAAGCCGGTGTAACGACCCCACCCAGCAAGTCGAAGGTCAGGTGGGTTGGACTGAACTGGAGATAGTGGGGTGTCAGATCAAGGGCACGCCGGGCATTGATGCGACCGTAGCCATAGAACGGATTTCGCCCTTGCTCATAAGGCTCATCGCCGATCTTATCGGCCGACTGGATGATGATCTGGCGTACCTGGTCGGGCGACAACGTTGGGTTGACTGACCAGATGAGGGCAGCCAGACCGGCGACGTGGGCAGCCGCGAAATCCGTGCCTGAACCGGCGAAATAGGTCGATCCCGGGCCGGCATCCCAGTAGGTCGTTGGGATGATGGCGCCGGGCGCAGCAACCGAGACATAAGCACCTGTGTTCGTGCCTGAGAGCCTTATCTCGCGACCATCGGTCAGTACCCGGGTGGCGGTCACGCCAAGGACGTTGGGCGCGGCAGCGGGCCACGTTGGGACATTGCCCGTCCCCTCCCCGACCGAGGCTACCAGGAGCACACCCTGATTGTGGGCTTCCGCCAGCGAATCTTCGAGGGCTTGTTGCTGCTCTGGACTTAAGTGGGTCAGGGCAAACGGCATCAAGATGACCTTGGCCTGGTTGCGCCGTGCAAAGGCAAGCGTTTCGGTGAGCGTGCGGGTGGTCAGCCCGACCGGAACTGCGTATTCGTTGCGCCTGAACGCTTTCAGCGGCATGATTTTCGCGTTCCAGGAAACTCCAGCCACGCCGATGCCGTTGTCGGTAGCGGCGGCGACCACCCCGGCGATGGCCGTCCCGTAGCCGGCAACCGGCCCCTCGTTGGCGCGTGGCGAGGGATCGGTGGTTTGATTGAGGAAATCCCAACCAGCGACCAACTTTCCAGCCAGATCAGGATGGTTACGATCGACGCCGGTGTCGATCACGGCGACGATCACGTCTGCACTACCTGTCGTGGTGATCCATGCGCCCGGTAATGCGATACGTGGGAAATTCCATTGCTCATTGGGATAGCACGGGGAACTGGGGAGCTTGTGGAAACAGGGATCATTGGGTTCCAGGGTGGGTCCGAGTGACGAACGACGAACGACGAATGACGAAAGCGGTTGATCGTTCGTCGTTCGTCGTTCGCCATTCGTCGTTCGTCGTTCCTCTGGGACGAAATGGGCGCCAAGTGGCGCCCATAGAACTGTTAAGGCGAAGCTCACCAGACACAGTAGACTGGCGGCAATCAGACTGAACCGTAAGTTCATTTTAGACTCGACGTCCTCCTCACAGGTTTCCTCCTGTCCCCTCAGCCATCCGTTTCTTCAAGTGTCCATTTCCATCCATTTCCATCCATTTCCATCCATTTCCATCCATTTCACCGCTGTCCGGTAGGCTGGTTGCGGGCGACCCAGGGAAGGTGCCAGACAGCGGCGCACGGCTGGTTGAAACGCTGAACCGCATCCACTGTAATCGGGCTATTGACCGGATACTCCATCCGGCTGGTAATGTAGACCCGGGCACTCCGTGAGCCACAGCCACGTTCATATCCTGGGGCAATGGCGATAGTGGCCGTTGAGGGAACGTTGGCGGAAGGTCTGGAAATCGTCAGCCAGCTTGCTGTGGTCGTGATAGTCCAGGACAGCCTGCTGCTGTGAGTGTTGGTGATCGTATGTTGGGTGGGCTGGACTGACTTTCGGACTTCCCTGAAGAACAGGAGAGACGGATGATTCACCTGGAGATAGTGTGGTGTTCGCCTGACTGCAGCCTCAGCATCCACCAGGCCATAGCCATATTCCTGGTCCGGGCCAGCGGGCCCCAGATCACGGGCAGTTTTCGCTATCATATCAGTAACTTCGAGTGGAGTCAAATACGGATTCATCGACAAGATCAGCGCAGCTACCCCGGACACTTGTGGCGCGGCGAATTCAGTGCCCAGCCCCAGAGCATATCCCCGTACGTTCCCGACCCAATAGGTGCCGACGATGTCCTCGCCAGGTGCTGCCACATCCACGTATGGGCCGGTTGCGGTCGAACTCAGGCGGACGTCCTGCTGGTCGGTGCCGGTAACGCCAAGAACACCGTCAAGCGCGGCGGGGATTGGCGTGCCGGATGCGGAAGTATCGCCTACTGATGCCACCGGCAAGACACCTTTGTCGATGGCGTATTGCATCGCTTCCTGCATGGCCAGGCTGGGAGGGGCCGGGCCCGAGAAACTCATGTTGATGATGTTGGCTTTGTGGTCCACTGCCCATCTGATTCCCTGGACAATGGTGGCATACTTGCCCACATTGTCGGCTCCGATAACCTTGACGGGAAGGAGCCGTGCTCCCCAACTTACCCCGGCGATCCCCAGTTGATTGTTTGTGACGGCGGCCGCGATGCCAGCCTGCATCGTTCCGAGGCCCAGGCTGTCTTCGCTTGGATCGTCATCATTATTCACAAAGTCCCAGCCATCCAGCAGTTTGCCTGCCAGGTCGGGATGATAGCGATCCACGCCGGTGCCTAGAATGGCGATCATGATGCTTGCGCTGCCAGTCGTATAGTCCCAGGCGCTCTTGTCGTCCAGGTGCGCACGGGCGACGCGAATACGCACTAAGTTCCATTGCAGAGGGTACTGGACGTCATTCGGAGGCCCCGCCAAACGCACGCCGCCGGACACCGCAGCCGGGACCAATTGCAAAGTTGGGAAGCTGGACAGCCCAATGGGACGCACATCCTGTCCCAGGGTAGATAATACCCGGTAGTTCAACTCAGCCGCCTCGACCTGGCTGTCTGTACTGAAGTCGGCGATGGCCGCTTGTTCCTGACCTGTAGGGACGCCCATCAGGTACCATCCGGCTGTCAGGTCTGCAATCATAGACGCACCGTGGCGCGCCGCGACGACGTCGGGCTGATTGCGTGCCGAGGGGCTGAGCTTGACCAGGACCTGGCCCGACTCGAAAGCAGGTGGCGGCTCACCCTCGGCAGCAAGAGGCGGCGCCAGCCCGATGACGCCAATCGTCAAGAGTACCAGACAAGCTACCCCCACCAGCATCCAGGGGCAGGAATAGATAGATTTTCGGTTATCCACAGGGTCGTCTCCTTGCCAGGCCAGGCTGTCTTGACTGGCATCCTGGCCCATCGCACTTCGGCGGTAAAGTGCACTGGCAGAGCGGCTGGGATGTTTGCATTTTTGAAGGCCACGTGCTATAATACACCGCGTTCGGGCGCGTAGCTCAGTTGGTTAGAGCGCACGGTTCACATCCGTGAGGTCATAGGTTCGAGTCCTATCGCGCCCATGCTCGAGCCCCGCTCCTTAGCGGGGTTTTTTCGTGATGCGTGAAACGTGAAGGGACTTCGGCGCATCACGCATCGCGTTTCACGTTTCCAATGCCTACCTACTCGATTGACTTTTTCTCCCAACTTATGTTTTCCCCACTCACCTGGGTCGCCAGCTCCATACTTCTGTATATCGTTGGGAGCCACCTGGCACAGTTGCTAAAAAATCTCGCGCGTTCTTCGACATGGCTGTTGGCGAGTCTCCAGCGTTCCCTGCTGGGCGTGACCGGCGAGATGGTGCTACGACTGGCGTACTTCGTTGGCCTCCCCTACCTGGGACTGATCCTGGGCGTGGTAGGACCGCGCACCATGGGTCTGGTAGACGTCGATTGGACGATTAGCATTTTAAACGGGATTGGATTGGGTCTGGTCGCGTTTGTCGCCATAGCCAGTTGCCTGGGTTACTACGCTTACAACACCCGTGATTTCGCGCGCCATGAACAGCGCGGCCTCGCCACAGAGATGGCCAACCTGCAAGTGCCGTTTGGCTGGTCGATACTCTTGGTGAACGTTGTCTGCCAGGAAGCACACTGGGCCTTCTACCGCGCCAGCCTTATCCTGCTACTTCACGACGTGTATGCCGGGAGCGTCATCGGTCTGGGGCTGGTGTTGCTCGAGCTCTACACCAATCCTCAACATCGCTACGGGCTCACCCAGGCCGGTCAAGCAGAGGGTATTCTCCTCAGCATTGCATGCGCTATCCTTAGCACGTTGACCTATTTGTTAACAGGTAACCTGTGGGCGTGCGCAATCATCCACCTGGGGATAACCGTCGGTGCAACAGCCTTGGCAAGAAGGCTATATGGCGGCTGGGGGGAAGGTCAATTGAGGGGCTGGCGACCCTGGCGATTTACCGCGCGTGCGGCGGCGGACACGCGCCGCCGGGGTTAGCGCAATACAAAAGACAGGACGATCAGAGCGGAGAACATGACACCGGCCAGCACGGCGATTCGCTTGAGGTCCTGTAGAACGTAACGATACTCCTCGCGAAAATCAGTTACAGTCCGGCTGGCAGGTGTCGCGGGGCGAGTTGAAGCGATAGAGCGCGAGGGCACTCCCGCCGGTGTGGTACTTGTAACAGGCGCGCCGCCTGGTTGGCGGCGCGGCACGCGCGGCGCTGCCGACGATGTCATCATTCTGCGCTCGCGGCGTGACTTCTTGGCCATACACTTTCCTCCCAATAGGCTCAGGCAGTGCCAACAAGATTATGACTATGCCTGGTGTGCTCGCCCGTCATTATACCGTAAAACGTCTACTTGGTCAAATCGGCATCAGTCAGTCACCACGATAAGGTCTGGAAGCAGAAGGCGGTCGCCATCGGGAGCAGCGGTCAGGCGGCGCATCGTGGCTACGTCGTACACTCCGACCGCGATGCGATAGCGGCCAGGCGTCGCTTCGGCGGGAACTGGGATCACGAACTTGTCCACGATGACTTCGCCGGGCAGCCAGCCCGTGGTAGGGCGCCTTCCATCCACCGGCATGCGGTCCACCTGGCGCCGAAGCTGGCCAGCTTCGTCAAGCAGATGGGCGAAGACGGTGTAGTTCAGGGATGGCCGTGCGCGGGCCTGCCAGTATAAAGTCAGTTGCAGGTTACAGGTTGCAGGTTGCAGGTTAGGAGAGTCTGTACTCTGCAACCGACTACCTTCAACCTTCAACGTGCAACCTGTGGCCTGCAAATCGTAACCCAAAAAGGTCACCCCATCTTCGAACTCCGCCCGTAGGGGATGCGGTATTGGCGGTATGGTGAACAAACGTTGGACCGGAGTGATCCGGACGGTCTCCAGTACCAGGTCCGTTGGCAGCAGAGGCTGTCCGTCCGGGTCGAGCAAATTCAGGCTGACTGGATATTCACCGGGGGTCGCGCTCAAATCGGTCTGGAGGTCATGCCAACCGGCGACGATGTGACCTGGCATCCATGAATGGGTCGGGTAATTTGTACCACCGGGCGGCACGATCAAGTCAAGGGCAGCACCGGGCAGGCGCAGGCGGAGCTGGAAGTCGGCCTCCACCGGCCGCTGGGCGCGCCAGAACAGGCGGATGCCCAGGGGCTGTCCGCTGTCCAGAGTCCGGCGCCCGAGATCATAGCCCAGGAATTCAAGACCCCGGACCCGGAGAGGTTCTGGAAGGACAGAAGGGATTTCTGGCGGCCATAGCTGGGCCGGGGGGCGCCGGGGGGCAAGGATTTGCACGGTGGTCAAGAGGTATTCCAAGCCTGCTGGCTTCCCAAGTGTGCTTAAAGGCAGAAGCCGGTAGGCCGGGTTGCCTGCTTCGTAAAGGCCCAGTTTCAGCGCGTATTCGCCAGGCGGCATGCCGGCAGGTATCCCTACTCCATAGCCCCATACCACACCTTGGTTTGCCGCCCAGGTGGACGTCGGTTCAAACTGCGGGCCGCTTACCAACAATTCGTCGCGCACAGCCCACAGGTGATTCTGCGCGTCGACCAGGTGCAAATAGAGCTGATAGTTCCGCTCAGGCTGCCGTACCGCCTGCCAGGCCAGGGTTGCATACAATATCTCACCAGGTCCCACCGCCGATTCTTCCAGCGCATAGCCGGCCAGACGAAGTTCATTGCCGAAATTCACCTCCAGGGGTGCCAGGGCTGGCGCGCCCTGCGCGTATGCCCGGTGATATTCGCCAGTGCGCTCCTGGGTGCCTAGAAAGTGGAAAGCGCCGTGTACGTAGCCCTGAAAGGACGGGTAATCGCGCAGAGCGGCCAATTGCCCGCGCGTGATGGGGGTGAAATCTTGTAAGAGGACCATGCCAACTGGAACGTCTCGCATCTCCTGGATCAAGCGTTCGCCCGTTATCTGCCCCGTTTCCGCCGCGCCAGCCGACAGGCCGGCCGCCGGGTAAGTGGTCTTGCGCCGGGCGTAGAAATTGAGCCCGGGGTAATCGGACACGACCAGTTCGTCGGGGCGGGTTTGGGCAGCGATATAGGCCGCCAGAGGTAGCGTCCCCCGGTCCACTTTCTCGGCACGGGCCATGTCGGCCGCCAACATGGGCTGAACAGTGGCAAGAGTTATCAGGCTGGTAACGATGAGCGGATAGCGGATAGCGGATAGCGGATGGCCGATGACGGTCGTGCTATCGGCTATCACCCGCCGGCGGTGAACCATCTGCAACAGTTCCATGATCGCCTTGATGCCTAGAGAAAACAACAGTGCCACGGCCGGCACCACGTAGACCAGGTGCCGGTCGAATAGCTCGCGGGATAGGAACAGGAAAAAGGACATGGTTGGAATCTGAAAGGCAAACAGGAGCAGCCGTGGGCGAGGATCCCTGAAGGCCCGGATCACGCCCAACGCAGCGACCAGGAATAGAAGACCAAAGCGGCGGCCATAGGCGGCCAGGAAAAGGCTCCCCTTGATCACCACCTGCCAGGATGTTAGCGCCGCTCCCTGGCGCAGGTGATGAAAGAGGACGGCATCTGGGAGTTGCGGTGCCAGAGCGTAAAGTGCGCCGAAGCCCACCAACACAGTCAGTGCAAAGGGGATAAGGACGCGATAGCTAAGCCGAAGAGCTGTTTGAATAGTTGTCTGATGCCGTATCAAACGATAGGCCAGGAACAACAACCAGCCTAGCAACGGAAGAAGGGCAAAGAGTTTGGCCAGAAAGCCCAGGCCGAAGACCACACCGGCTGCGACTGCCCAGCGCCGCTCCCGACGGTCTTCTGCCAGGATCAAAAAGTGCGTGCCAGCGGTGATGGCCAGGAGCATATAGGCTTCGGGGCGGAACTCCCGCGCCACGGCATACACGTCGTCGTGGATCAGGAAGATGAAAACTGTCAGGAGGCCCAACAACGGGCTCGTAAGTCTTCGCGCAGTCAGGTACAAGAAGAGCGCGGCCAGCAGCGTGGCAACCACTGTGGACGCCCGGGCTACCAGCACCGAGGGGCCGAGCCATTTGAAGAGTAAGCCACCGGTATATAGAAAGGCTGGGAGTTGAGGAGTAAAAAAGTCCCGATATGGGATCTCACCCATGCTCACGCGCCAGGCGGCGTAGAGGTAATTCCCTTCATCGTCACCCATTAACCAGCCAGTCAGGTTGTAGGCGTAAGCGATGCCCGCCAGCAGCAAGAGGAACACAAGTTTCAGGTTATTCGCGTGAATAATGAGCCACGTCGGCGTGTGATGCGCCCAACCGGCAGGCTGATCGATGTTGGCCGGTTTCAGCAAGAAGACAGAACTGTCTTGCGTCATGGCCCTGATTCTAACACGCCGATGTTCCTGAGTCAAGGCGATAGAAGAAAGCGTGTTGCACTGTCCATAAAGTACTGGTATAATTGTGTTGATTGAGCGGGTCTGCATTGGACTGGTAGCTGCAACGTATGAATGTGATCAGGAGTTGTGGGTATCGCCTTCCCCGTAGCGCTCAGGAAGAGAACAGAAAATGAACTGGGATAGAGGACGACTGGCGGAAACCCTGGCCCGGTTGCAGTGGGGTCTCCCGGCCATGATTTTCATATTTGTGTTCGCGCACCAACTCTTTCAGGTGATGGTGATCGACCGCTGGGAGCCAGGTTCACGCTTCCTTTCTGGTCTGGTAGTCTACGGATTGATCGGCCCACTGGTCACCTGGCGCACGTTGGCCTGGATTGCCCAAAACCTCGCCGAGCAGGAGCGCATCGAGTACAAGATGCGCGAGCACGAGCAATACCTGGCAACCATCACAACGTATTCGGCGGATGCCATCATCAGCCTGGACAATGATAACATCATCCAATCATGGAACCGTGGCGCCGAAGCGATGTTCGGCTATACGGCAGCCGAGGTCATTGGCAAGCCGGTGAGTTTCCTGGTGCCTGAGGAGCTACTTCGCAAGGGTGAATTGGGGCTCATCGCGCAGAGCGTGGCCGAGCAGGGATCGCTCAGCCATTTCGAGACAGAACGGTTAACCAAGGACGGACGGCGTGTCCTGGTGGACCTGACGCGGACCCTGCTGCGCGACTCTCGAGGCCAGGCCATCGGAAGCTCGGCCATCCTGCGCGACATTACTGCCCGTAAGCGGGCCGAGGAGGAGATCCGCCACCTGAATCGTGAGCTCGAGGCCCGGGTCGCCCAGCGCACACGAGAGCTCGAGGAAGCCTATCAGAAACTCCGGGTCAAGAACTTCGAGCTGCAGCAGAGGGCCAGGGAGGAGGCGTTCCGCAACCGCTTC
>JBBITV010000157.1:0-8482 GCA_037440585.1 Chloroflexota bacterium | reverse complement strand
CCCTGGCTGTTGCCGCCGCGGAGTACAACGCGGGCGACATGGAGAACGTCACCCTCATCGAAGGCCCCGCCGAATCCGTACTGGGCCAACTGGACCCGATGGACGCTGTCGTGGTGGACCCGCCGCGCACTGGCCTCGTACCTGAGGCACTTGACAGCTTGGTCGCCCTCAACCCCAGCCGCATCGTCTACGTCTCGTGCGACCCGGCCACGCTGGCCCGCGATGCCCGGCGGCTGGCCGAAGGAGGCTACCACTTGGTCGAAGCCCAGCCCATTGACTTATTTCCACAGACCTACCATATCGAGACAGTCGCACTTCTTCAGAAGAAACGCTATAGAGTCTACGCTACGGGCGCCGCGCCTGCAAGTCCTGGATGAACTGTCGCAGTCCGGGCCGGGCATCGGCGGGAGCGTAGTTGAGGGCGGTTTGGGCCTCGGCCAGTGCCGCGTTGGGCTGGCCAAGACGTTCGTAGAGACGTGCCAGGCGCTCGTGGCTGAGATAGTTCTCCGGTGCTATGTCTACGGCCCGCTGCGCGGCGTCCAATGCGTTCTCCGCCAGGCCTTCATCCAGATAGACCTCACTGAGGGCCAGGTAGACCTCCACCGACTTTGGGTCCAGGCGGCGCGCCTGTTCCAACATGTCAAGTGCCTCGCCGGTGCGCCCACCACTCACGTACAGCCGGCCAAGTAGCAGGTAGGTTCGCCCCAGGCGGGGATCCAGGTCTAGAGACCGGCGGTACAGGCTCAAGGCCTGGTCAAAGTTGCCTTGAAGCTGGTAGGCGACTGCCCATTCATTATAAATCTCAGGGCTGCGCGGTACCATTTCGGCTGCCGTCTGGAAAGCGGCCAGCGCCCGGTCCAGGAGGAGTGTTTGCTGGGCGCGGTCAGAGGTCGCCTGTGCCCAGAGCAGGTAAAGGTGTGCCAGGTTGAAGGCATGGTCGGGGTGGCGTGGGTTGAGGGCACGGGCCTGCACGAGGGTGGCCTGGGCCCGGTCGAACCACGCGGCTCGCTGGCTGGGATCGGCGGATAGAGCCCGCTCGACGTAGGCTTTGGCCAGTCGAGTCAGATAGGTCTGCTCCTCGGGAGCCAGAGCCAGCGCCCGGCCATATAAAAAAAAGCTCTCGTTCCACTGCTGCGAGACCGCGTACACTCCTGCCGCCTGGGCGTAGATGTCGGCTTCAACCGGCGCCAGATTCGTCCACTTGATGACGCCACCAACCAACAATCCCAGCAGGACGTATAGAGCGGTGCGGACGGGCAGAGGAGCAGGTAACGCGCGGTCGTGCGGCAGAGACTCCGTCTCAAGTCCACTACTTGAGCCGCGCGACCGCGCGTTAGGGGAGCAGAGGGGCGGAGGGGCGGAGGAGAATTCTCCCCTGCTCCCCAAGAAGCTGGCTGCTACTCCCCACCCTGCGATCAGGAATCCCAGATACCCGAAGAGCATCGGGATGGCATCCCCCCCTGTGAGCAGAATGATGGTCCGCAAGGCCAGGAAGATAGCCAGCCTTCCCAGAGACCAGACGGCAAAGCGTAGGATCGCGCGCTGGCCTGGCACCGTATACTTTACCGATGCGACCAGGTATGCCAGGAAGAACAGCCACGTCCCGACCATAAACCAGACCGGGCTGAAGTTGTGAATGGTTGGGTCGAAGGATTGGATCGGCGCTACGCCGAAAGCCAGGGTCGCCAATCCCAGGCCTGCCAGAATGCCCCAGGTTGTCCAGGAGTGTACTGCTGCGCTCGCCTGGCCGGTGTGCCCGGTGGTTGCTGCAGGGTTCGACGTGACCGGGGCTGGCCGGCTGGTCAACGCGACCAGCAGACCGGCGTAAACCCAGAAGTACAATTCGGAAGCGGTGACCGCAATGCCGCCCAAATTGGTGTCCAGGAAGTGTGCTATGAGGCCGGTCAGCAGCGTGATGATCAGCAGGCTGCGGTTTGGTTCGGCTGGACCAGCGTGATTATCTGGGGTCGAAACGAACGGATGTTTCTGGAACGTGACTGCCAGCAGATAAAAAATGCACCCTGCCACCAGGCCGAGAGCCAGGCCCAGTCCGGCGTAAATCCAGGAGCCAAAAAGCAGCCGGGGGACTGCCGCGCCAAGCAAGCTACCCAGAAGCAGGGCGCATACGAATCTGGCCTTGGCGGCGCGGCCGGCGATAAGTCCGAGACTGTGCAGCCCAAGGTAAACGAGGCCGCTGAATAGGATCAAATAGGCAACCAGCCCCGCAGCGCCGGTCGTGACCAGGAGGTCGAAAACGAGGTTGTGGGCGCGGTCTGGCTGCCGGCTGGCCACTTCATAATGGCTAAACGCCGGTGGCACGTGCGGCATCAGGACTTCCTGAATCGTTTCCGGTCCGTAACCGATTACCATCCGGCCTGGATCAGCCTGTATCAGGTTGATGACGCTTTCCCAGATGAGAAATCTCGATTGTATAGTCAGGGACTCGGTCACGCGCGTGCTGCTCAGCCACTGTAAGATAGGGGTGTCGGCCAGAGGCGTAAGCCATTGTGTTTGCAGGAACAGTACCAGCAAGACGACGCCTGTGATCATTGAGGCTGACAGTAAGCTTAGGACGAAGCGCCGCTGCTGCCTGGTAACGGTCCAGAGCAAGGCCATGAGCACCATCGCCCCAGCCAAGGCGAGCAAAGGGCCGCGGCTGCCCGTCAAGGCCAGAGCGACGAGCTGGACGGCCAGGAGAACTGCGACAAGTGCGGCGAACGCTAGCGCTGGCGGGGGCCGCGGCGACTCGCGTAGCTGGCGTGCAGCTTGGAGAGCACGCAGTGCAGTGAGCGGGATCGTCATCACCAGGTAGGCGCCCAGGAATACCGGGTTGCCCAGAGTAGAGAAGGCGCGTGTCGGGTCTTCGCCGTGCCAGTTCACCGGGCTCCATCCGACTTGCTGCATGATGGCAAGAAGGGCCACGGGAAAACTTGTGAGCAGGATCGTGTCAATCAGCCGGTCAAGCTGTGCCGTAGAGCGCATAGCCAGAGAGATGAGGCTGAAGATGGTTAGGTAAGTGGCAGTGGTGTAGAGTCCCTGCAGTCGAGAATACGAACCCCAGATGCTGGCGCGCGGCACCACCGAGGTGGCTGTCGCCAGTAGATATACGGCCATGAACAGCGCGGTGGTTTTGAAGACGAGAGGCGTGGAGCGAAGAGCAGGCCAGCGCAGGAACCACAAGGTGCGCCCCGCTCTTTTCTCAAGCCAGGCGATTAGCCAGGCCAACAGCATGATCAGGCCAATGGAGCGCAACAGGACCGTCTTGTCTGCCTCGAAGGTACGTAAGGTATAGGGATTGAGGTGCAGAGGGATGATCAGGACTGCTGTGAGCCAGCCAGCCTCGACAACCCGATCGCAGATGGCGGATCCGCGAGCATTCATCACTGCACTAACCCTCGGGTTTGACACACGCCGGCAACCACTTGCACGTCTCAGCAACTATTCGGCGCCCGGTGCTGCCTGCCAACTTGCCGGATCCAGGCTCCCGTTCTGGACAAGGTATACCTGTATTGTACCCCAGTGTAGTGGAAAGGGCAAATCTGCCTGAATTTGACTGGAAAGCCCAAGCTATCTATACTTGTTAGGATGGGAATAATACTGCCCGGTGCCAGTCCGGGCACTTTTTTGCATCTCAACAATTAAAGAACTCAGGTAGCGGGCCGATACTGTATTAGCTTTCTCCCGCCCGATCCCTGGCTGTGGCGCTCTCGATTATCCGCGTCATCATTCGGCGCCTGCCGGCTCATCCAGTGGCCCAACGCATCAATGCCTTGCCAGCCAGCAGATCGAGTACGCGTACTGCGCAAGGCGAAGACTTTGGAGCCGCAGACCGGCGGGACCCCAACGGGAGGAACAAATGAATTGGCAGTTTTGGAAACGACCTCGGCCCACGCCTGAAGTGCAGGCACGTATGCTTGCCGCAGCCCGGCGTTACAACTCGCGGGTGCGCTGGCTACTGAGCGCCATGGCGATCGAGCATCTACGACCCGGCTGGGAGATCGACCGGGATGATAGCCTGGATAAGCGCCACGTCGATTGGTGGGTGAAGAAAGCTGTGGAAGTACGGATGGGTCGGGAACAGTGGCATTGGATGGTACGGCTGTGCTTCGACGTTGAAGGCAATCCGACTCACTTCGAGATCTTCAGCGCCTCCAGTATCTGGAACGCGCTGGGCCCGCCGCGCCACGGCAACTTGCGCGCCGGGTTGGGCGATGGCGAATTACAGGCCTCCCTGGCGCAGGCACGGCGTGATGGACCTGTGCACGGGCTTATGTATTTCTGGGGTGTCACTCCGCTCTGGATCAGATTGAGCTAGAACCAATATGGTTCAGTTAAGGACAAAGGTGCGACGCACTTCGGCTTGTGCAGAATCTAAGTGCGTCGCACCTTAACGGATTCCCACCTCAAAGTGGAGGAAATGCCAATGACGCCGATCCTGCTCGATGGCGAGCACCTAACGATCGATGATGTCGTGGCCGTGGCCCTTGATCCACAGGCACAGTTTGACCTGACACCCGAGGCACGCGCACGGATACGCCAATCGCGCCAGGCGGTCGAAGAGTTTGTCGCCCGAGGCGAGGTGGTCTACGGTATAACCACCGGTTTCGGGGACTTCAAGAACCGCCTCGTCGATGCTGACCAGGCTGCCGCGCTCCAGCGCAATCTGGTGCGCAGCCACAGTGTCGGCGTGGGCGACGTGTTGCCGGAGCCTGTAGTCCGGGCCATGATGCTCATCCGGGCCAATACCCTGGCGAAGGGCTACTCTGGTATCCGCCTGGAGACGGTCGAAGCACTGCTGGAGATGTTACGGCGTGGTGTGCATCCGGTCGTACCGGCGAAAGGCTCGTTGGGAGCCAGCGGCGATCTCGCGCCGCTGGCCCACATGGCCCTGGCGCTCATCGGCGAGGGCGAGGTGTTTTACACGGGACAACGCATTGCTGCCGCCACCGCTCTGGAGCAAGCAGGACTCCAGCCGGTGGAGTTGGTGGCGAAGGAAGGTCTGGCGTTGGTGAACGGCACGGCGCTAATGGCCGGTATTGGCTCCCTCGTCACTCACGCCGCAGAAAACGCGAGCCGTGTGGCCGACATTGCTGGCGCCCTCAGCCTGGAGGCCCTCGAAGGCTCGTTGCAGCCCTTCGACCCGCGTCTGCACGCAGTACGGCCGCACCCGCGCCAGGTCGAGTGCGCCGCCTACGTCCGCAAGCTCCTGGAAGGGAGCGAGTTCCTACGCCCCAACGGGGACCCGCACCGCGTCCAGGATGCCTACTCCTTGCGCTGCATCCCGCAAGTGCATGGCGCTGTCCGCGACGCCGTCGCCTACGCCCGTTGGGTAGTCGAAATTGAGCTAAACGCCGCGACGGACAACCCGCTTATCTTCTGGGAAGGCGAGCGCCCCGTCGCCCTGTCCGGCGGCAACTTCCACGGTCAGCTTGTCTCCCTGGCCATGGACTATCTGGCCCTCGCGCTGACCAGCCTCGGTAATATCTCCGAGCGCCGCCTGAACCGCCTGATCGACGAAGACATCAATGACGGCTTGCTCCCGGCCTTCCTCATTAAACACGGTGGGCTTAACACCGGCTTCATGCTGGCCCAATACACCGCTGCCGCCCTGGCCTCGGAGAACAAGACTCTGGCCCACCCCGCCAGCGCCGACACCATCCCGACCTCTGCCAACACCGAAGACCACGTCAGCATGGGCGCGACCGCTGCCTACCACGCCCGTCAAGTACTCCACAATGTCGAAACCATCCTGGCTATTGAGCTCTTTGCTGCTGCCCAGGCTATCGACTTCCGTCGTGCGCGCGCCGGCCGCAATTTACGCTTAGGCTGGGGTACAGCTCCCGTATACGCCGCCATCCGCGAGCGTGTGCCCTTCCTGGAGCACGACGCGGTGATGGCACCGCTGATAGACGCGGTGCGCCAGTTAGTCGTCGGTGGCAAACTGGCTGCACGAGCAGGTTGATCAGGGAGTGTGAGTATTGATTAGCCAGTCTACCGCTGTCAGTTGCATAATGTCACTCGTACTTTCTGCTGGTCACGATTCCATCTCTAGTCGTCTTCTAGTTCTGTGTCTTCCAGTTCATCTGCCGGAACAACCTGGATGGATACCCCGGCGCGCTTCATGAACTTTTGGAGATAGTTGAGATAGCCGCGCTCGTCCCGTTTGCGCACGTGCGTCTCAGCCGACTCGATCACGGTTTCCAGGCAGCCAGCCACGTCCTGGTTCGAGAGTCGATATGGGTTGTCTCTTCTTTTTCTTCCCCATGATTTCCTGCCTCGGATATCACTCAAGGGTTAGTCCTCTGCTCTATTATATCACAGCTTCCTCGGTAGGGCTAAGAGCCGCGGGGTGGAACACAACAACGAATTGAGGAGGAAACGAATTCGTTATGTCCTCAATTCGTTGTTGTGTTGCTGGCTGATACTCTGCGGCTATACTCCACCGCTATCCGCACCGTCTGCAAGTGTACTTGACATTAGCCTTGATTTGATTAAAATTTTGCCATTAATACCCCAAAAGCGATGATGAGGACGAGTACGCGGCAAATGGGCGGCTCCAGAGAGCTGCGCCAGGTGCAAGGCAGCGCCGGCCCACCTGCGGAAAATGACCTCGGAGCTGCAGGCTGAAAAACGTGACTATCACGCTGAGTAAGCCGCGCCGGTGTCTCGAGTTGAGACAGACAGCCTCCGTTACCAGGCTGGCGTATTGGGCAACCTGCCCTGTACGTGCGGAGGCCAGCGGTGTAAGACGCTGGCGAAATCGGGTGGTACCACGAGAGATAACCCCTCGTCCCGGACGTTGGGAAGAGGGGTTTCTTGTTTGATCCGTCGTCGTTGGTCAGTCGTCCACCGTCGGCGGTCAGTTTCAAAGAGAGGTGCATCATGGCTAAGTTTTACATCACGACCCCCATTTACTACGTCAACGACGTCCCCCACATCGGCCATGCCTATACGACGATTGTGGCGGATGCCATGGCGCGCTATCATCGGCTGAAAGGCGACGATACCTATTTTCTGACCGGCACCGACGAGCACGGCCAGAACATCGCCCGTATCGCCGAGCGGCACGGTGAGTCCCCACAGGCCTATGCGGATCGCATTGCCGCCAAGTTCAAGGAGCTGTGGGTGCAGCTTGACATCAGCTACGACGACTTCATCCGGACCACTGAGCCGCGCCACGTCGAAGGCGTCCTCAAGTTCTGGGCGAAGCTGCTGGCTTCCGGTGATGTGTACCGTGGCATGTATGCTGGCTGGTATTGCCCGTCCTGTGAGGCCTTCTACGACGAAAGTGACTTGTTGCCTGGTAACCACTGCCCGATCCACAAGCGCCCGGTGGAGTGGGTCGAGGAGTCGAACTATTTCTTTCGGCTCTCAGCCTACCAGGAGCGCTTGCAGGACCTGATTGCGAACACGGACTTCGTCGAGCCAGCGGCGCGCCGCCGTGAGTTGCTGGGGGTGTTACGCCAGGGCTTACAAGACTTCAGCATCAGCCGCCAGCACGTCCGCTGGGGCATTCCTGTTCCGGAGTCGCCGGGTGAGGTGTTGTACGTCTGGGTCGATGCCTTGAGCAACTACATCACCGCCCTGGATTACGCCCACAATGGCGAGCTGTACCGGCGCTTCTGGCCGGCCAACCACCTGGTTGGCAAGGACATCATCCGCTTCCATTGCCTGTACTGGCCGGCGATGCTCGTGGCTGCAGGCGAGCCGGTGCCGGAGCGCGTCTTTGCTCACGGCTACATCACGAAAGACGGCGAGAAGTTGAGCAAGACCACAGGCAACATCATTGACCCCGTCGCACTGGCCGCCGAGTGGGGCGCGGACCCGGTGCGGTACTTTTTCTTGAAGCAGCCCTTTGGCGCCGACTGGGACTACACCGACGACGCCTTCGCCCGTACCTACACCTCCGACCTGGCGGACCAGCTTGGCAACCTGTTGAACCGGACTGTCAGCATGGTTGCGCGCTACTACGCAGGCCGGGTGCCGGCCCCAGGCGCGCCAGAGCCTGTGGACCAGGCATTGACTGACCTGGCGAACGGGCTGCGCGAGCGCGTTGACCAGGCGATGGAGCGCTTCGCACCCCACGAGGCGCTGGCGGCCATCTGGGAACTGGTGGGCGCGGCGAACAAGTATGTGGTCGAGGTGGAACCGTGGAACCTGGCCAAGGCGCGCAAGGCCGGCGGTGAGACCGGCGCCCAGGCGGAAGTGCGGCTGGCAACTGTTCTGTATAACCTGGTCGAGACGCTGCGCCTGGCAGCATACTACATCGCGCCATTCATCCCGGCGACTGCGCGCGGCGTGGCACAACAACTTGGCATCGAGTTGGACACACGCAGCGACTGGGCCGAGATCACCCGGTTCGGCGGCTACCTGGCCGGCAATCAGGTGCAACCGGCCGCAGTGCTCTTTCCGAAGAAGGAGTAATCCCTGCCCCACAGATAGAAAGAACCACGGACGGAATAAGAGAAGCATTGGAGTAGCC
>JBBITV010000156.1:0-8492 GCA_037440585.1 Chloroflexota bacterium | reverse complement strand
AGCAGACTGATGCTCCGGCTATAATGCAATCGTCGACGAACGACGAACAACAAGGGTCGAAGTCTAGAGCAATTGTTCACCTGGCAGGACCACTGGCTAGCCCAGGCGCGCCGCGTCGAGGCGCTGGTCGGGCATGGCGTAGCCCGACCAAAACCGGCCAGCACTCAAGCCTGAAGACGTCTCACCAATTGAATAGGCCTTTTCACCCGCTACAGAGGAATTTAAAGGAACTGAGGGAACTGCGGTATAATTGGGCTACTAATCGGCTGATAAACCGCTTGACCCTCAACTGGACCGGTGTAGCCTGCATGAGCGAGAAGAAGATCCGCGTGATCCTGGCCGACGATCATCCGACCGTCCGCGCCGGCATTCGCCAGTTCCTGGAACGCGATCCCGCTATCCAGGTGCTGGCCGAGGCCAATGATGGCGAAGAGGCGCTGGCCCTGATCGCACGCTATCTCCCCGATGTCGCCGTCCTGGACCTGCAGATGCCGCGCCTCTCCGGCCTGGAGGTTATCCGCCGCCTCCGTACCGAGTGGCCGCAGGTCCGAGTGCTCGTGCTCACCGCCTATGATGACGACCCCTACATCTTCGCTGCCCTGCGCGCGGGCGCCAAAGGTTATCTTCTGAAGACGGCCGGGCCTGACGAGCTCATCCGGGGTGTCCACCTGGTCCAGGCGGGCCGCTCAGCCCTGGACCCGGAGGTGACTGAGCGCATCGTCGAACAGATCGGACGCCCGGACGCCGGCACCGGCAGTGAGCCAGAGCGCCTGACCGGCCGCGAGCTGGACGTGCTGCGACTCGCGGCGCGCGGTCTGGCCAATCGGGCTATCGGCGCTCAACTGCGCATCAGCGAACGCACGGTCCATAGCCACCTGGTCAATATCTTCGCCAAACTGGGGGTCAACACGCGAACCGAGGCGGTGCTGAAAGCCATCCGCCTGGGTTGGCTGTCAGCGGAGGACACCACGGGTTGAGATGCGTTACGTGCGTGGGCTGCGCGCCCAGATCCCGCTCTGGCTCATCCTCCCGCTGATCCTCGCCCTCGTCGGCGTCTCCGTGGGCAGCATCACGCTCCATCAACAGACGATGCGTACGCTGGTGGCCGAGCGAGATGCACGCCTGGTACAGGTCGCCGCGATCCGGCTCAACAACAACCTCCGCCAGCGGGTGCTCATCCTGGAGACCTTGTTGGCCCCGGCTGCGAGTAGCGCCGCCCCACAACAAGTGCTGGACGAGGCCGGTCCATTGCTCACCAGCTTCGATCTGGGCGCCGGCTTCTTCGACCGGCAGGGCCAACCCCTTGCCCTGGCCTCTTTCTCCATTCAAGGCACCAGACGGGAGACGCTGGAGCTCCTGGCGGCTGCCGTCCAACAGCCTGGCAAACCGGTTTTCGCCATGCTGCCGGCTCAGGGCCTATCCACGACCGTCCTCGTGGCCCTCACCTCCCAGGAGCCAGGGCGGGTAGCGATGGGGGCGGTTTCAGCGGAGGCGCTGAACCTGCCCGCGCTGCTGAGGCAGCTCAAGCTGGGCCCACGCGCCGTGGCCTATCTGGTGGATACCGAGGGGCGGGTGATTTACGATCTCGACCCAGCGCAGGTGGGGCGCGACCAGCGAGGCCACGCGGGTATTGCCGAGTTGCAGCGGGGCGAGGCTGGGGCGGCTTTCGACGACCCCGAAAGAGGCGGCGACGAGCACGTCATCGGCTACGCGCCCATTAGCCTGGCCGGTTGGGGGCTGGCCGTGGAGGAGCCCTGGGCCGATGTGATCGTGTCGGCGCTGCAATACACCTTACTGGCGCCCCTCGTCGTGCTGGCGGCGGCCGTCGTCTCCCTGGCGGCGATCTTTTTCGGCCTGCAGCGCGTGGTCCGGCCTCTGCAGACGCTGGGCCAGCACGCCATCCGGCTCGCCTGGGGCGATTTTGAGGCCATCCACGCGCCGGTCGGCGGCATCCATGCCATCCAGGACCTCCAGCGGGCGCTCGAGGAGATGAGTGAACAGATTCGCCGCTATCAATCCGGGATGCAGGACTACATCGCCGCTCTGACCCAGGGCCAGGAGGACGAGCGCCAGCGCCTGGCCCGCGAGCTACACGACGAGACCATTCAGAGCCTGGTCGCCCTATCGCAGCGGGTGAAGATGGTCGAGCTGGCTCTACAGGAGCCCGCGCAGCTTTCCGAGGCCCGCGCGCGGCTGGGCGAGCTGTCCATCATGGTCAATCAGACCATGCAGGAGGTGCGCCACGTGATCCGGGATCTGCGGCCGATCTACCTGGAAGAATTGGGGCTGGTACCCGCCCTGGAGGCGCTGGCGCAATCCACGCAACGCGACGGTCTGGCAGTGGCTTTTGAGTTCACAGGTGAAGAACGGCGCTTAACACGTGATGCAGAGCTGGCGATCTTCCGCATCGCCCAGGCGGCGCTGAGCAACGTGGCACACCATGCGCGCGCGACCGAGGCGCGCGTCCAACTGGATTTCGACGGCAGAGGGATCACCCTGACCGTTGAGGACGACGGCCTGGGTTTTATCCAGCCGGAGACCCCCAGGGATCTGGCCACTCAGGGCAAATTTGGTCTGATGGGGATGTATGAGCGAGCCACGCGCCTGGGTGGGCACCTCTCGATTCGCTCGGCCCCCGGCCAGGGGACGAAGGTGGTCGCTTTTTTGCCAGGTTAGCAGCAAGACCTCTCACCCAATCAGCCAATCGTCTTGGGTATCATTAACCCACACTACGGGCGGGTGAGGCCCAGGAGCCGGGCAAACAAATCTAACGCGGCGGGATTGGTGAGGAGGATCAGGATCGCAATGACCAGGAAGTAAAGCCGGGTCTGCCATTGAAAGGCCAGCAGCTCCTTTTCCAGGCTGGTGATACGCTGGTCCAGGCGGGCGATTTCCTTGCGTACCTCTGCCAGCTCTTGTTTTACGCTGTCTATTTCCTGGCCCAGTTCCTGGCGCACCGCGGCGATTTCCTGGCCCAGTTCCTGGCGCACCGCGGCGATTTCCTGGCCCAGTTCCTGGCGCACCGCGGCGATTTCCTGGCCCAGCTCATCGCGTACGGAGTTCAGGTCGTGGCGGGTCACCAACCCTTTGGCGATTTCGTCCTGCACCAGGCGAATGGTGCGTTCCTCGATGAAACCCAGGAGCGACCGGCTTTCCTGTTCGCCCAGCTTGGGTTTCAGGAGTTCATAGAGTTGGACGGTCTCAATGGCTGTCTGTGGCATCTGGCTTCCTCTACGTTTATTTTAACGTGCTTCCAGGAATCTGTCAAAGCAGAACTTGTCGGGGGTGCATTGCTGCATCTTCTCTCCACCCAATGGTCTAGTCCGCAGTAGACCATTTCGCGGATGGGAAAGTAGACCAGATGGTTCTTGTGTGTGCCAGCCCGGGGAGGTAAACTAACCGTGGCGCATCACAGGAGGGGGATATGGTCACGCAACGGATGACGATTCCTATTCGCGGAATGACCTCGGCGGAGTGTGTGTCCCGGGTCGAGCAGGCGCTGCGCCAGCAGGCTGGCGTTATTTGGGCCAGTGTCAATTTCGCGGCCGGAGAAGTGACCCTGATCTACGATCCCGCCACCTTCCGGTTGCCTAAACTTGGTGAGGTGGTGCGCGAGTTGGGGTATGACATATCCTTGAAGGAGGTGAGCATGCCTGAAGCACGTTATCATACCTTCGTGCCCGATTTTGACTACTACCGCCGCCTGGTGGCCTGCCAGTTCGCCTGCCCGGTGAACACCGACGCCCGTGGCTACATCCATGCCATCGCACGCGGGGAGTACGAGCAGGCCTACCTGATTGCCCGCGAGGTGAATCCCTTCGCTTCGACGTGCGGCTGGGTCTGTGGCGCGCCGTGCGAGGCGGCCCCCGTGGCCATCCGTGCCCTGAAGCGCTTCGTCAACGACCGTTACGGTGTCTATCTGGGCGACGACCGGTCCCTGCCACCGCTCCCCTGGCGTGCACAGCCCCCACCGGGGGTGATCTACCACGACCACGCGGCCTCCTTTAACCTGGGCAACTCCGTCTTGCCAAACAGCCTGAGCCAATTGCGCAACGGCGCCCGGCGGGGTGAGCGCACCGGCAAACGGGTGGCCGTAATCGGGGCCGGCCCGGCTGGCCTCACGTGTGCCCACGACCTGGCCCTGTTGGGACACGACGTGGCCATCTTCGAGGGCGCCCCGGTCCCGGGCGGCATGCTCCGGCTAGGCGTGCCGGAATATCGCCTGCCCCGCGACCTGATCGACCTGGAGATCGCCGCCATTCTGGCCCTGGGGCCACAGCTCCACCTCAACCAGGCCCTGGGCCGCGACTTCACCCTGGCCGGCCTGCGCCACGAGTTCGACGCTGTCTTCATCGCCATCGGCTCCTACCAGAGCCGCCAGCTCAAGATTGAGGGCGAAGATCTGGACGGCGTGCTGCGGGCGGTGGACTTCCTGCTCAACGTGAACCTGGGCGGGTACAACCTGGACCTGGGCCGTAAGGTGCTGGTCGTCGGCGGGGGGAACGTGGCCATGGACGTGGCCCGCACGGCGTTGCGGGTGGGCCGGTCGACCACCGAGGCCGGCGGCGACATCGCCCTGGCCCTGGACGTGGCCCGGGCGGCGGTGCGCCTGGGGGCCACCGAAGAGGTGCATTGCCTGGTGGTCGAGGATCGCCACGAGATGTTCGCCGACCCCTTCGAGATCGAAGAGGCCGAGCGCGAGGGAGTGATCATCCACAACCACGTCGCGCCCCGGCGCATCCTGGGGCAGGCCGGCCGCGCCGTGGTCATGGAGACGTTGGACGTCGCTCGCGCGTTTGACGCGCAGAAGCGTTTCAACCCGGAGCTGATCCCGGGTACGGAGAAGCTGTGGAGCTGTGACAGCGTCATTGTCGCCATCGGCCAGACGGGCGAGCTGAGCTGGGTGCGGCCGGAGGATGGCTTGGAGACGACCGGCCGGGGGACCCTGGCGGTGGACCGCGAGACAATGGCCACCACCGCCCCGGGCGTCTTTGCCGGGGGCGACATCGCCTTTGGTCCCCGGCTCATCATCCATGCCGTGGCCGAAGGCCAGCGGGCGGCCCGGAGCATCCACCGCTTCCTGCAAAAGGTCGAGCCCCGGGTGGTCCGCAAGGGCTGGATGACGCCCATCGACCTGCGCGAGTATCCGGCCCAGGGTCCGGCGCGTGGCTACCTACGGCTGCCCCGGCGGTTGTCGCCCCACCAACCCATCGAGCGGCGGATCGGCGTGGCCCAGGTGGAGTTGGGCTACGGCGAAGACGAGGCCCGGCGGCAGGGCCAGCGTTGCCTGGTGTGCAGCATCAACCCGGTCTTCAACGGCGACCTGTGCATCCTGTGCAATGGCTGCGTGGACGTCTGCCCCACCGACTGCCTCAAGCTGGTCCCGCTGGGCCTGATCGAAGGCGATGACACGGTCGCGGCGGTGATGGCAGCTCGCTTGCAGGTCCTGCTGGACGGCCGCCAGGCGGGAGCCGTCCCGGAGGCCACGGCCATGCTGTTCGATCCGACGCGCTGCATTCGCTGCGCCCTGTGCGCCCAGCGCTGCCCGACCGGGGCCATCACCATGGAGGCATTTCGCTTTACGGAAGAGGTGGTTTTCGAGACCGCACCGCAGACCAACCTGCAATCTGTCCGGACATAAAGTGATCCTGTTGGCAAACACTAGTGGCCAAAGTGATTTCTCTGAAAGAAAGGTGCCTTGTCGCGGGGGTAAGCGCCGGGCTAGAAGCCATGCGCTAAAAGAGCGAAGCCCCTTTGGGGCTGCCGGCCAGCCCAACGGGCTTTGCTCTTTTAGCCCACGGCTTTAGCCTAGGGCTCCCTGGCCGCGAGCCGCCTTGTTAAGTGCCGGAAGTTGGCCGTCAAGTGTCTGTCACCAGTATGATCGATCGCCTGGCAGTATTCCAGGAGGAGAATCTATGAGCCTTGAGCCTTTAACCACTCGCATTACGAATTCCCAAGCATGGCGTTCCTACTTCCGCCACAATTGGCCTGATAACCCGCTGGACCGGTCAATGGTCATGACCAGCGGCCTCTTCTTCCACCTCCACCCGGTCAAAGTGAGCCACAAGAGCCTGCGCTGGAGCTACAGCCTGGGTCTGGGAATCATCACCACGATCCTCTTTCTCTCGCTGATCTTCACCGGGACGCTCTTGATGTTCTACTACATCCCCTCCGTCGAGCGGGCCTATCCGACGATGAAGGCGATCCAGACCACTATCCCACTGGGCCAGTTCACCCGGGACATGCACCGCTGGGCGGCGCACCTGATGGTCATCGCCGTGGCGCTGCACATGGCCCGCGTCTTCTATACCGGTGCTTATAAGCCGCCCCGGGAGTTCAACTGGGTAATCGGGGTTTTTCTCCTGCTGCTTACCCTGGGCGCCAGTTTCACCGGTTATCTCTTGCCCTGGGACCAACTGGCCTACTGGGCCATCACCGTCGGCACGAACATCGCCAGCTATGCGCCGGTCGTCGGCCCCACCTTGCGCACGTTGCTGCTGGGCGGCCGTGAAGTTGGCCAGGATGCCCTCATCCGCTTCTACACCCTCCACGTGATTGCCCTGCCCGCGCTGCTGACCCTGGGGATCTCCTACCACGTCTGGCGCGTCCGCAAGGACGGCGGCCTGGCCGCCCAGGAGGCCGGTCCAGAGGATCAGGCTGCCGAGACCGGGAGCATTTCCCTGACACCGGCGCCTGCCAATGGCCCGGATGGCTCGAGTAGCCCTGGCGGTGTGCCGGTCGCGGTGGAAACACCGCGTGACTGGGAGATTTTTCCCAAGGACCCGCGTAAGACTTACGGCTTGATGGAGTTAGTCCGGGGCACTTCGCCGCTGGTGGATCGCGGGCCGGAGGACACGCGCTTCGCTTTCCCGGTGGTCTTGCAGTGGGAGCTAGTGTTATTGCTGGGGACTACGTTTGTGCTCTTCCTGATTTCGCTCTTGCGCCACGCGCCGTTAGAGGCCATCGCCAATCCGGCCCTGACGACCGACCCGGCCAAGGCACCCTGGTACTTCGTCGGCTTGCAGGAGCTCCTGGAGCACATGCATCCTACCCTGGCAGGGGTGATCATTCCGGCGATTGCGGTGATCTTCCTGGTGGCGATTCCGTACCTGGACCCTCAGCGGTCCGGAGCCGGGCGCTGGTTCACCTCGCTGCGGGCCAGGCAGATCGCCTGGCGGACGGCCCTGTATAGCCTGGTGGTGATGCCGATCTACATTGTCGTGGACAACTGGCTGGCGCCGCGCGAGACCCTGCGCAACCTGGCGCCCGAGTGGGTCAGCCAGTTCCTCATTCCCATCGTCGTGTTCATCGTGCTGGCGGGCTTGCCGGTGCTGGCCCTGCGTCGCCGGCAGCCCACACGCCGCGAGCTGGTGGTGGCGCTGTTCACGCTGCTGCTGGTCTCGGCTTTCGTGTTCACCCTGAGCGGATTCCTCTTCCGGGGACCGGGCTTCAAGCTCTTCTGGCCATGGGAGATGCCGGGGGGGTACAATCCGTTCAATGACCTGTAGTTGGGGTTATTGGTCATTCGTCATTCGTCCTTGAAGGAGGTTGTGATGGCTGTCGGCCAACGAATACACGAGGAGAGCAGTTCCCGGCGACGCTTTTTGCTCTGGACGGCAGGCGCTTCCTTGCTGGCCTTGACCGGCCAGTCCCTGGCGGCCTTGCTTCAGTTCTTCAAGCCGATGGTGGACCCGACCGGTTTCGGCGGGGTGGTCAAAGCGGGCCGGGTGGAGGAGTTCCCTGTCGGAAGCATCACCCACGTGGACAAGGGGCGCTTCTATATCTCGCGGACCGAGACGGGGGTGCTGGCCATGTGGCATCGCTGTACCCACCTGGGGTGCACCGTTCCCTGGCGCAAAGACGAGGACCGGTTCCATTGTCCCTGCCATGCTGGGATCTACAACAAGCAGGGTGAGGTCCTGGCCGGGCCACCGCCGCGTCCCCTGGATCTCTTCCCGGTCGAAATCGTGAACGGCGAAATCGTCGTGGACACCAGCCGGGTCATCGAGCGGGATCGGTTCGACCCATCCCAGGTGACGCCGGTCTAGGAGGCAGCTATGCGCAGGGACAATTCCACCCGTTTGCTCGTGGCGATCCTGGTTCTCAGTCTGCTGATTCTGGTCGCCTTTCAGATTTTCATCAGCCAGGAACCGGCGCGCATTCAGGCGGTGATGGCCGCCGACCGCCGGGAGCTGATCGCCGTGGGCTCGAAGTTGTACGAGCAGAATTGCGCCGCGTGCCATGGAAAGAATGGAGAAGGTGTCGATGCGCCCGCCCTCAACTCCAGGCAGTTCCTGGCGGAGACGCGCGACGGGGTGATCTTCAACTTGATCGCCAGCGGTGTGCCGGGCACCGAAATGCCCGCCTGGAGCCAGACCTACGGCGGTCCCTTAACCGACGAGGAGCTGCGCCAGGTCGTGGCCTACCTCCGGACCTGGGAACCGACCGCGCCCGATCTCTCCAAGGTCGAGAAACCGGGTGAGGCGAAGGCG
>JBBITV010000155.1:0-8496 GCA_037440585.1 Chloroflexota bacterium | reverse complement strand
CGCTACGCTGGCCTGGAAGAGGGCGAGTACACCGTGGTGGTCAACGTGCCGGACCGGCCCGACGCCCGCGCCGAGTGTACCTTCAGTTGCGCCGAGTTTACCCTGTCACCCCTTATTGCTGTTCTGGAATCGCACCAGATCGATGGCGAGCGGCTTGGCTTCCAGATCAGGCTTAGCCAGCTTAACGTCCCGTACAGCGGCACCGTGGAGGTGGCACTGCGCAGCGGCGACCGGGTCATCGAGAAACAGAGCGTCCAGGTGCGGGATGGCGCTTTAGCGGCCCGGTTCGAGCTGCGTTGGCGAGCCTGGGAGGCGCTGACCATCGAGATTGTGACACCCGAGGGCAACACGGCTACCGTGGCCCTGCCCGGCACCAGTTGGGAAGAGCGTGAGCACATCAAGCTTAGCCCGTTAGATGTGCCAGTGGAGGCATCCCTGGTCCCCTTTGCCGGGGCCAAGGGCGAAATCCGCGGGCTCCACTATGCCCCCGTGCGTGAGCAGGACACGCCCTTCGAGTTACTTGACGTCATTGCCCACCAGGGCCGGCTGCGCGCCGTCCGTGACGCCACCCTGGTCCATATCCTGGCTTTCGACCCAATCACCCAGACGCATCGTCGATTTGAGTTCCATGACGTCGCTGCGGGCGATGAACTGACCTTTGATGTCGATGCTCCGTACTCCGTCTTCACGTTGGGTGTGTTCATGGCCCGCGGCCACCCGTATGAGGCCTGGGGTGTCGTCATCCGCCCCGTCGAACTGGATGCGACCGTCGACGTCCCGGCGACAGCTCTGCCAGGCCAGGTCATCGCCGCGCGCGTGGAGACCGACCGCCCGGCCTACTGCCTGTTCCTGGTCTACGATGTCCGGCTGGAACACGAGGACCCGCTGCCCAAACTGGCCCGGCGTATCTTCACCCACGTGCGTGACTCCACTAATAGGCTGGGTGAGCAGCGGGTGCACGACGTGGCGACAGCCAGCCCTGAGCAGATGCTCTTCTGGAGAGGCTCTTTCCTCTTTGCCAGGGCGCAGGGGCCAGGTGTGTACCGTGCGAAGGCCGCTCCTGAGGCAACGGTTTTGGCAGCAAGGTTGGTGGCGGAGGTTGCCGAGGCACTGCCGGTCACCCTGGCACCGCTCCTGGTCGCCCTGCGTGAGGCGTTCCCTGAACTCGCCTTCATCGAGCTGTTCCCGGTCGATGGCCCGGTGGAAAAGCTCATCCGCCTGGGCGATCAGATTGGCACGTGGCGCTGTCGGGCCTACTTCTTCCACGGCTACGACTACGCCGAAGTCACCCACGACATCGAGGCCAGCCGCGACGTGTACGCGGAGCTGGACCTGCCGGCCATCGTGGGCGAGGGCGATGAGGTGTTCGCCACGGCGCGTTACCACTCGAAGGATGCGGCGACATTGACCATTACCACGCCTTCCGGCCAGTACGCCCACATTGTCGCCGGAGATGGAGTGGTCGAGTTCCCGTTGACCGTGCCTGGCGAGGTCGCGACGCACATCGTGGCCGGCCAGCACAGTGACACCAGCCGCCGCACCGTCGAGCCACCCGGCGTGGAGACCGTGACGGCGTCGCGCCTGTTGCTCCTGCAACGCGGTGAGACGGTGAGCGGCCGGCGCGTCGTCGTCTTCCCGTCCATAAGTCCTGTGCTTCAGACCACTATCGACTATCTGGTCAACTACCCCTTTGGCTGAGCGGAGCAGACATCGAGCGCCCTGTATGGGTTAGCTGTGAGTTATCGAGCCATCCGCACGGGTGACGTGACCGGTGATCTCGCCTATGTGAACGGACGGATGTTGGCCGGATTGAACCGGCTCCAGGGCTTCCAGCACGCGGATGGGTTGTTCTCCATCTGGTGTGGCGGCCAGGCCGAAACTGGCATCACGGCTCGAGTGGCGCACCGGCTGTCGGCGTATCGCGGCCTGCCGTATCCCAACGCCGAAAGCATGTTGGAGCGGGCCGCCGCCGCACTGCTCAAGCGCAAGTATCGGGACAATCAACTGCTGCCGCTCGACCGGCGGTTCAAGGATCGCCTGGCGACGCCCAAAGACGCGGTCGCGCTCTACTTTCACGGGAATGGCCGGCGCGATGAGGCGCTGGAATTCCTGCGGCGAACGGCCAAAAGCGACGGCGCGTCGGTTCACTGGGAGGGCAAGGCCGAATGGGGCTACTGGGGCGGGCACCTGGAAGCCACGTGCGACGCGGCCCGCGTGATGTACGATGCTGGCGATCCGCTCTTCCGCCCGGCTTTCAACTACGTTGGCTCAAAAGTGATCAACGGCGGACTGTACTCGACGGCCGACACCCGGGCGCTGGTGGAGTTGCTGGCGATGATTCGGGCTGGCGATGAGCCGGTGGCCCGCATCGACGGGGCCGAGGTGCGTCTGGCCGAGCATCGGCAGAGAAGTGACGGCGCTGCGGGACAACCTGATCGTGCGCGTAGACGACGAAATCGTTATCGACCACCTGGCTCCGCGAGACAATTTCCAGTTCGACGTAGAGGTCAAGCCAAGTCGGCTTAAGCTCGGCGAGCGGACCCAGGTGCACATCCGGCTCCAGGAGGACTCTATCTGCCCACTGGCCCGCATCTACCTGCCGGGTTGCCTGGCGCTACTCAAGGGTGGGGCCAACGCCCAGACCGCCCACCTGCCCGTGGGGGTCAGTGGCCTGTCCTTCTGGCACGAGGCGCGCCTGCTGGAGCTGGACATTGTGGGGGTCCGGAGGGGCCGAGGCCACCTGCGCGTCGCCGTGCATGACCTGTATGACGCGGACAAGATAGGGACCGCACCGGGGATTGAGATCGGGGTAGCCTAATTGGGGTGGAAGAGATAAGACATGCCTGTCACGTATCCCGAGTGGAGTACAGCGGACGTCGTCATCTGTGGTGCGGGAATTGCCGGCATTTCCGCAGCCTATCACCTGACCGTCCGACATGGGATCAGGCACGTGGTTCTCGTAGACCAGCGCGCGCCACTTTCGTTAACCAGCGATAAGTCCACCGAATGTTATCGCAACTGGTGGCCCGGGCCAGGCGACGCCATGGTCAGCTTGATGAATCGCAGCATCGACATTCTAGAAGACCTGGCTCGCGAAAGCGATAACGTGTTCCACCTTAACCGGCGGGGCTACGTCTTCGCCACCGCCGACCCCAACCGGATCCCGGATTTCAAGCGGGCCGCAGAAGAAACGGCCGAGCTGGGTGCCGGTTCCGTCCGCTGCTATACCGGCCAGCCCGACGATCCGGTCTACGTCCCGGCGCCTGCCTCGGGCTTTGAGGATCAGCCAACCGGCTCGGACCTGATTCTTGACCCAACGCTGATCCGGCAGCATTTCTCATACCTCTCGGAAGATGTAGTGGCGCTGATTCATGCCCGGCGCTGTGGCTGGTTTTCTGCTCACCAGTTGGGTATGTACATGTTGGAGCGGGCACGGGAATGTGGAGCCAGGTTCCTGCAAGCCCAAGTCGAAGCTGTAGAACTGGCTGGCAACCGGGTGCAGACCGTTCACCTGAGCCATAACAGCAGGCCGGCGACTATCTCAACTCGAAATTTCGTCAATGCAGCGGGGCCGTTCTTGAAGGACGTTGGGCGGATGGTGGGTGTAGACCTGCCAGTGTTCTCAGAACTGCACGTCGTGATGGCCTTCGATGACCACCTGGGCGTGGTGCCGCGAGATGCTCCTTTACTCATCTGGACCGATCCCGTGTGCTTACCGTGGTCGGAAGCGGAGCGTGCTGCGCTGGCCGAGTTCGAGGAGGCGAAATGGCTGCTGGGCACATTCCCATCCGGTGTCCACACGCGCCCGGAAGGCGGCCCCGACAGCCATATGCTGCTCGTCCTGTGGGCTTACGACACTAAGCCGGTGGACCCCGTCTTTCCGCCTTCTTTTGACCCGCATTATCCCGAAATCGCGCTGCGCGGACTAGCCAGGATGATTCCTGGCCTGGAGGCTTATTTGGGCCGACTTCCCAGGCCCGTGGTCGATGGCGGCTACTACACGAAAACTCGCGAGAACCGGCCGCTCATCGGCCCCCTGCCGGTCGAAGGCACCTACGTGATCGGCGCCCTGTCCGGTTTTGGGGTGATGTCGGCTTGCGCGGCCGGAGAACTGCTGGCTGCCCACGTGACCGGCAGCCAGTTGCCGCACTATGCCCCGGCGTTTGTTCTGGAGCGGTACGACCGTCCAGAGTATCAAAAGCTGCTGGCAAGCTGGGGCGAATCCGGGCAGTTGTAGCTACCCAGCTACCGCTCCGTCTTCACCCACAACCCCTTCCCATCCGTCGTCATCTCCACACTCCCATCCCGGTCCGTGCGGAACAGCCGCGTCCCCTCCAGCCGCGCCAGCACTTCGGGCGCGGGGTGCCCAAACGTATTCTGCCCGACCGAAATCACCGCCACCTGCGGCTGGACCGCTTCCAGGAAGCGCGCCGACGAGGAGCCGCGGCTGCCGTGGTGGCCAACCTTGAGCACCGTGCTCTGGACAGTCTGCCCGGACCTCAGGAGCAGCTCCTCTCCCGTCTCCTCCAGGTCCCCCGTCAGCAGGAACGTCACCTCACCCAACCCCAGGCGCAACACCGCCGAATCGTCGTTCTCGTCTCCCGTGGGCACGCCCAGCGGGTTTAACACCTCCACCCAGGCCCCGTCACCCAGGTCGATACGCATCCCCGCCCGCGGTACCACAGGGGGTTGGCTCCGCCGCTCTACCTGGGATCTCCAACGGGCATAGCTTGGCGCGCGGGATTCACCGCCGCCCGCCAGGACGAAATCGACCGTGTAGCGTTCGATCAGAGGGAGCAGCCCGGCCAGGTGGTCCTCATTCGGGTGGGTCAACACCACCAGGTCCAGGCTGCGGTCCCAGAAGGGTAGCCGCCGCCCGACCGCGGAGGCCATCATCGAGGGGCTGGGGCCGCCGTCAACGACGATCTGTCGTCCACCCGGCGTGGTTATGAAGATCCCATCCCCCTGCCCGACATCGACAAAGACCACGTGTAGCAGGCCATCCGGCTGCATGAACGCGGCCAGCCAAACCAGGGCGACTACGACCACGCCTACAGTCAGTAGTATCCGTGCGGACGGTCGCCAATTCAGTTTGCTCAGTAGGGTGCGCGTCAGGTTCGTAGTGGGCGCTTCAGCGCCTTTAGGGGTGATGGGGCCGCCGCGCCCCTGCCGCGCTAAAGCGCTCACTACGAACCTGAATCGTGATCCGCTGAGTATGGTCAACAATAATGCATAGTACATGGCCGGGACTAGCATGGGTACATTATCCACGGTCACGAACGCGAACGGTAGTTGCGCCGCCGCCTCGACCATACGAATGGTGTACGCCAGGAACAGCCAGGCAACCCAGCCCAGGGCCTGGCCGGCAGGTTGGAAGATCAATCCGGCTATGGTTGCCAGCCCGCCCCAGATCATGACGGCGGGCTGAGCTGGTAGGACTAGAAAGTTCGCGATCATGCCCAACGCGGCCAACTGGCGGAAGTTGTACACGATGATCGGCCAGGTGGCGACCTGCGCTGCCAGGGTGACGATGACGGCATCATTCACCAATCCGATGGCCTGCTCAGCCCGGTCGCCGGGGAGAAAGCGGCCCAGGAGCGCCTGAGTAAGCGTCTGGAACCGGGGCACCAGCAAGATCAGGCCGAGGGTAGCGGCGAACGAGAGCTGGAAGCCCACGTCCCATAGCGCAAACGGATTGTGGAGGGTCATGAGCGACGCCGACACCGCGACCGCGTTCAACGCATCGTTCTGGCGGCCCAGGTGCAAGGCGACCACGCCCATGCCCCCCATGATCGCC
Organism: Chloroflexota bacterium; assembly: GCA_037440585.1. Lineage (GTDB taxonomy): Bacteria > Chloroflexota > Anaerolineae > Epilineales > JBBITV01 > JBBITV01. The sequence continues at coordinate 2,699 of JBBITV010000155.1, read as the reverse complement.
GCCCGGACCACCGAAGGGCTGGCGCCCACCAGCACCGTGTAGGCCACGATTCCGGCGACGACGAAGTACACGGCACGCCGTCGCCCGAACAAGCGTTGGCCAGCCTGAGAGAGATAACCGGCGATGATCGCGATATTGAAGCCCGAGATGGCGATCACGTGGGCGGTGTTGGTCCGGGCAAACGCTTCCTGCACGCTCGCCGGGATGCCGCGCTCGTTGCCGAGAAGAATGCCGGTCAGGAGCGATGCTTCCGGGTCCGGTATGATCCCGGCAATGGTCGCCTGAGCGTGTGCCTTGAAGGTGTAGAGGACAGCGTAGACCGGATTACCCTGCCCCTCGGCCAGGACCTGCACGTGCGGCAAGCGCAACATGGTGTGAATGTCCCGCGCGGCCAGGTAAGCCCGGTAGGAGAAGTCCGGGAACTCTGGCGGCGTCTCCAGGTTTCCCTGAACCTCCAGCACGTCGCCGTAGCCGTAACTCGGATAGCGACCTACCTGGACTAACACGTCGCCAGCCACGTCCCGCCAACGGCCGGCCACCTGCAACGCCTGAGCCCGCAGCCGGAGATTGATAGTCCGGTCGCGCACGTCCGGCTCATCCGCTACCAGCCCGCGGACGATGACACCCCTCTGGCCGTTGTAATGGGCAATGGCGCCCTCGTCGAAGCGCGGAGCGGCCAGGGAAAAGCGGAGAGCCCCGGCCACCATGACCAGGCCACAAGCGCTGATCAGGCGTGCCTGGGGCTCGCGACGCCAGAGAACAAGGCCACCTGCGGGCAGTACGGCCAGCCAGGCCAGCATGTCAGGCGGCCAGCCGAGGACGGATCCGAAGGCTATCCCCAGGAGCCAGGCGATGCTGAGGTACTGAAGAGTCACCCGTAGTAACGCTCCACAATATGATTTACTGAGTCTGGTTCCTCGTAATCAGCGGCAAATAGACCCTGGGCACCTCCATGACGGTGAAGCTGATGGGCGCGCCGTTCACGTCGCTGACGGCGGCCTCGTTCACTACCAGGCGACTGGAGACCGCCTGAGGCACGACCCCCATGTTAATCAGGAACAGGGTGCCGCTGCCTGCTGGGATGGACCGTACCGTGTCCGGGCTGTGCAGGATGATCTGTAGATAACCCGCGTTATCCCCATTCCAGCGCAAGGATAACTGGCTGCCGCGTGGGCTGGTGACCGTCGGCGCAGTGGAAACAATGCCAGCCGCCTGAGTGTAGACCAGGGTGATGTCCACGCCGCCCACAGGCACGGTGTTATTCATGTACACCGGCACGATCAGGGACTGGCCGGCGTTGGCCGAAATATTGCCCGGAACCATCAATTGAACGGGCGGCGCCGCCTGTGCCTGCGTAGAGGCGAACAACTGCTCGCTGTCAAGCTCGGCCTGTAGCAGGGTGGGCTTGCCGAGGATCTTGTTCAGGATCTTGAGCACGTCCACCACGTTCACGTCTCCATCGCCGCCAGGCGCCGGGCTCATATCGGCAGCGGCGAACTCCTCGCTGTTGGGGGTGTAGCGCAGCAGGTAGATGTTAATCGCCATCTGCAGGTCGATGACACTGACCACGCCGTCCTGGTTGACGTCGCCGTCGTGGACCAGGCAGGCGGGACACACCTCGAACACACCGTCCCTGGGGGTGACCGGGACGGGCGAGCCGAACAGGGGCACCATCTCCACGTTCTCGAAGGACAGGGTCCGGGTAATGCCAACCGTCGCCCCCGGGTCCACGTCGAACAAGAGGTCCAGGATGGGGCCACTCCCGGTTGCGATTTTCTCCCCAGTGAGAGAAGTCATCAGCAGCGTGGCCGAGCCGAGGGTGTTGTCGAAATTGGTCCCCAGGCTGAAGTGCGCCGAACGATAGGTGACTTTGGCCTGGCGGGCCTGCAAAATGCTCGGATCGAAGCGGATGGTCATCTGCAGGCTGGTGATCTCGGCGCCAAAGGACGTGTTGGCGTTGATGTGGGCCACCGCGGGCTTGCCCGCCTCGCCGATGACGCGCGGAATCTCCACCGTGTTCCCCACGATGACCTCGATGCGATTGCTGTCGATCCCGACGGCGTCGCGGGCGTACACTTCGGTCACGCCCACTGCCCGCGCCGTCAACTGTCCCCGGGTGCCGCCTTCTACCGGCACGATGGTCGCCACACTGGTATTGGTAGAGAACCAGGAGAAGGGGGGCGTGTTCTCGCCAGGGTTGGTGATCTCGAAGAGGAGCGTCTCCCCCACGCCCAGGCGGGTCGAGGCCAGCGCCCGGATGTCCAGGCCACGGATGTGAACCGCGGCGGCCGCCACTGCCTCACCGCTGGTGACGACGACGCTAAAGTCGCCGTTCTGGTTGCCGGCGGTGAAGGTTACTGAAGAGCCCGTTTGCGGGTTGACGACTCCGCCGGTAGCGGCCCAGGTGTAGACCCCGGTGCCGCCTGAGGCCTGAAAGACCTGTGTCTGCCCTTGTTTGAGGGTGGCGCTGGTGGGCATGATGAAGACAGGTGGTGGCGGCGTGCGGGTGAAGGTCGGGCTGGCCGTTGGGGTGACGGTGGTCGTAGGGGAAGACGTGGCCGTCGGGGTCCTGGTTGATGTGTTAATCGTGGTTGCGGTGGGTGTGAAGGTGAGCGGCCGCGTGGACGTGTCGGTCGGCGTGGGCGTTGGCGTGTTTGTTCGTGTAGGTGTGGGCGTTCCACTCGGAGTTGCGGTAGGGG
>JBBITV010000154.1:0-8499 GCA_037440585.1 Chloroflexota bacterium | reverse complement strand
CCGGCCTGTGAAGCATAGACGGCAAAATAGGTTGGGTCTTTGGTGATATTCCAGACCTTGGCCTCGTCAATCTTGCCGACGAAGCCGTTCTGCCAGGTGAATCCGCCTACGGAAAACTCGGAGGCGCACCATGTACCGTTATAACAGATGCCCTGGTTCCAGGGGCTGTTTTCGGAGTAGGTATAAATGGATGTCTCCCCCGCGCCGGGCTGTGAGTTGTTGCCGGATGAGCTGCTCGTCGTCATGTCCTCGCCGTTGACGTAGATCCTGATCCGCCCGACCGACGGATCGGCCGGATTACTATCTGGTCCATGGGTGTCAAATGTCGCGGCGACGTGCGTCCAGGTATTGAGCGGTATGGCAACCGAGCTGTACGCACCTCGGATCCCCGCCTGCCCTCCCTGGCTGAACCCGTTGTTGTCCGCCTGCATATTGAACGCCGCCCGGAGCCTCCCGTCGATTTTCTTGAGCGCAAAGGCGTAACCGCCGTTATTGATTCCCACGTGTTTGGTGAATATGCTGTATTCGCTGCCGGAGTTGTCAGTCGGATAGACCCACGCCTCGAGGGTGGTGTTGTACTTCATTTCGGTATATTTCCACGTCCCGTGCTTGCCCTCATCGGTTGACCAGAATTCATTCGTCGTCCCGACCTGCACCACCTGGTCGCCGCTCAGTTGGATCGCCTGCCCGAATTTTCCGGCCGTGAACGAGCCCGTCGAGGCCGTATCGAGCACGAGATCCCCGTTCCAAATCCGGGTCGACCCATCGCCGGTGGCATGGTACATGCCGTGGATGGTGTTGCAGTTGTCACAATCCCGCGGGCCCCAATTCCCGGCGTTGTGACAGCCGGCGTTGCCGCAGGACATGCCGGCATGCCAATCCGAGTAGTAGTAGTGGCAGGCGTTGCAGAGAATATTGTGGGTCCGGCTGCCGGGGTTGCCGTTGATCGTTGATCTCAGTTTGCCGACGGAAGCGATTCCGGACCCATGCGTGACGTGGCAGTCGCTGCACGACAGGACAAAGTTGATGCCGGCGATCCGTTCCCCCTGATTGTAGGTGGACCGCGTCCATATCATCTCACCCCGCCCTCTCGGAATGACCGGCCAGGCTTCGGCCTGGGTCCCCACCCGGTCGTCGCCATCCCAGCCTTCTGCCAGGCCGAACGAGAACCAGTTAGGGGCAGCGCCCGCTCCGTTCGGGACATTCGCCGAGACGCAGCCATGGTTGTCGCCGGTCCAGGTGATGCTGCCGTGCGGGCCGAATTCCGCCTGCGGTATAGCGTGGCAGCCCAGACAGAAGGTAGGATAGTCGGGAAGCTGATCCCCAGATAAGGTATCCCCATTGGGAGTCCGGTAAGTTCCGCCGCAACTAGCAGCATAGTCACTCATCTTACCACCCAATGGGACCGTATTACCCCCTAAGGGTGTGATCGGGTTTGCGACAGTAATCACGTGTACGTTGTGGCAGGATACACATTCTACGGAGTACGTCTTACCGCCACTACCGAATGACGCACCGAGAGCATGTCCGGCAGTTTGTCCTGCATGGTCCGGGTGGCACTGACTGCAGAGGTTCCCCTTGTTCGCCTGGGTCATGCCAGCATACGGGCCTGCGCTGCCGTGCACGTCATGGCAGTCAGAACATTTCTTTGAGCTGTGGGCTGAACCCTGATACGCGGTGTAGGTCGTATACCACTGGGGATCTGCTACGGCCACTGTACCGGGATCATGACACTGTGTGCAGTTGCTGTTATTCGAGTCGTCTTGATACCCGGGCTTGAGACGGGTATTGGATGAGCCGACGTTGATGTGCGATTCTGTGCTATTGTGGCAGCTCGTGCAAGGCTGGTTGGCCCCAGGATTGCCCGAAGCGGAAGTATCCTGCCAGGATAGGTGCGGATAAGTGCTGCTTCGCCCATGGCCTGTCACGTAGTAACCGTAGGCGCTATTGTCCCCGGCCTTATTTGGCGCGGTCTGGCTATTGACCACTGCCGGTGCGTTATCATGGCAGCCGATACACCACTGCTCTTTGCCGCTGGTCAGTTCATTGCCTGTATAAACCCCGTTTCTCCAGTTGTTCTTCGCCCCGATGGCCGGGTCATTCACCCCGTCAAAGGCCCCGCCTGAGCTGTGGCAGGCGTTGCAGACATTCGTCTCCGCCAGGTTATATTTCCCATCGCCATTACTGTCTGTCCCGGATTTGAAGTTCGGGAAGTCGTTCGTGTTGTGGCACGCGTCGCAGGCAACGTTCGGCCCGCGCAGGTCGTCGGTATCGTTCTCGGTGTGGGTGGAATGGCTCTTGAACGTGCCCTTGCCCTGGCTGAACTGGCCTGGGCTGTATTCGTAGCCGGCATCATGGCCGTGGCAGGCCTCGCAGCCGGTACCCCCGCCGTGGGCCGGTTTATGCGGGTTATGGCAGGTGGCGCACGGCGTCGTCGATGTAGCACTATGATCCACTGGCGGCTCGGTGGGAACAGGCGCGTTGTAAGGGTTGCCCGTGGAGTGGCACGTTAGACAGAGCGTCCGCGCGCCGTTCTTCGCCATCGCTGCGTATGCGCCGCTCGCTCCGCCGTGCACCTCGTGGCATTCGGTACACAGCCGGCCGCCGTGGCTGGCGGCCTCGTACTCGGCCGAGTTAGTGTAGACCTCAGGCGGTGCCGTGGCTACCGTCCCTGGCGGATGGCACTGGTTGCAGTTGGTATTGGCCTGATCGTTTGTATGGGTGGATTTTAATCGTTTCCCGGCGCTATTGAAATGGGCTGTGTTCAGGTCATGACAGTCCTTGCAGCGCCGGTTGGCGGCCGGGTTGCCGTTTTCCGGAGGCGACTGGCCGGTGAGCCGGGCGTAATAACCGGACGGCAAGCCGTGTCCCGTGACATAGAACCCGTAGGTCGTATCGTTGCCGACGACGTTGAAGGCGGTATCGCCTGAGCCGTCGCTGCTGGTGTTCCCGGGTCGAATTTATACAGGTTTCTTCCAAGCGAACCACTGTAGATCGTGTTGACGTTATTGTGGCAGTCCGCGCAGAATGTGACGTAGTCGGGTAGAATGTTGCCCGCAAAGGGGTCGCCATTGGGAGTCTGATACGTTCCGGAACTGGCGTAGTCGCTCATCTTCTCGCCGGACGCAGCACCCCAGAGGGACGTATTGTTCGTCAGCCGCGTGACCGGGCTCTTGCCCTGGGCCGCGTCCCAGTACTTGCCGGTGACGATGTGGACGTTGTGGCAGGTAGTACACTGCAAAGTGTACGTCTTGCCGTCTACCGTCAGTGACGTTCCAAGGTCGTGCTTGTAGGACATGCTGAACGCCTGCGGGATGTCATCGGCCAGGGTAGACCCCGAGATCGCGTTGTTCTGCACGCCACCCTGGGCCGGGTCCTTGTGGCACTGGTAGCACAGGCTCTCTTTGTCGGCTTTCGCCATGCCGGTGTACGCTCCGGCGGCGCCGTGGACATCATGGCAGTCGGTGCAGAGCTTGTTTTTATGGGCGGAATTCTCGTAATCCGCCGATGTGGTGTAAAAGTGCGGCGCGTTGCTGGCAGCAGTCCCTTCTGAAGCATTGTACGAGTGACACCGCTTGCAGTTGGTGTTGTTCTGGTCGTTCTCAAAACCGGCGCGGAGTCGCCTGGCCGTGTTGTTAAAATGCGTCGTTTGAAGGTCATGGCAGAAGCTGCACGGCGTGACGGCCGGCGTCGGTGGGAAGGGCGGGTTGGGCCAGCCGTTGTCGTCAACCGGCGGGATGCCGTGACACCGGCTGCACCTGGCCAGGTTGGCCGCCGGGTTGCCCACCGCCGAGCGATCCTGCCTCGACATGCTGGCGTAATTGCCTGTCGGCTTACCATGGCCGGTGACGTAGAACCCATAGATTTGATCATCACCGACGACGTTGAAGGCCGTATCGCCGGAGCCGTTCTCCCGGGTATTCCCCGGCGTCGAGTCATGGCAGCTTCCACAGAAGCTCTTCTCGCCTTCCACCACGGCCCAGCTCCCCGCCGCCCTGGACGACGAGCCGGGATAGTCCCAGTATTGCTTGGCCAGGGCCACGCCGTTGGTGGTGTGGCAGTTATCGCAGACGTGCGTTCCGGCTTTGTCCTGCCCGTCTTTGAATTGTGGGAAGTTGCTGGTGTTGTGGCACTCTGAACACTGCAGAGCCAGTTGCACGCCGCTGACGTGAGTTGTATGGGATTCGCGGGTGCCGTGGCAACTGTTGGCGTCGCCGCAGCCGGTGCCGCCCGCGCCACCGCCGTGGTGCGGTTTGTGCGGGTTGTGGCAATTCGAACAAGGCGTCGAAGAGCTGCTGCCGTGCTCCGTTCGTGATGCAGACGGAACCGGGGCTCCATAGGTGTTTCCGGCGAAGTGGCATGATAGACACAGCTCCCTGGCGCTGTTGCGGGCCATGGCCGGGAATGCGCCGCCGATGGTGCCGTGGATGTCGTGACACTCGGTGCAGAGCCTCCCGCCGTGGCCAGCGGCTTCGTACTCGCCGGAGTTGGTGTACAATTCGGGTGGCGCTACGGCAACATTGCCCGGCGGGTGGCAGCGGTTGCAGTTGTCGTTAGAGTCGTTGTTTGCATAGCCCGACTTCAAGCGGCGGGTCGTGGGATTCGCGCCGGACATGATGTGGGTCGTAGCGTTGTCATGGCACGCAGTGCAGACCTGATCTGCGCCGGGGTTGCCCGTTCCGGATGTACCCTGGTAGTACATGCGGGCGTAATGGGCGGCGCGGTCCAGGCCGTGGCCGGTCACATAATAGCCGTAGCCGCTGTTGTCCCCGGCCGTGTTCGGGGCGGATTCGCCGTTCACGACCGCCGGCACATCATCGTGGCAGGTGATACACCACTGCGCCTTACTGGCGGCCAGCTCACTGCCTGAATAGACGCCGTTGTTCCAGTTGTTCTTGGCCCCAAGCGAGGCGTTGTTCACGCCGTCAAAGGTTCCGCCTGGGCTGTGGCAGGTGTTGCAGACGCTCGTGGCGCTCAGGGAGAAGGTGTCCCCTTCTGCGAAGTTCTTGACGCCGTTCATGTGCCCGGCGTGCCGGCCTTCGGTCGCCAGGTCGCCGTGACAGGTGTTGCAACTCACGGCGGAGGTGTCCACCCCGTTGGGTCCGCGGGCGGCCGTCAGGTGAGCCGGGTGGCTGCCGGTGGTAAGCGTGCTGTTGGTGGCGGCGTGGCAGACGCCGCACTCGCCGGTGCCGGCGGTGCTGCTGCGATACCAGTAGATCCGCCTGGGAGTGTAACCGCCGCTCCAACCGGTGTGGCACAGACCCTCGCAAGTGCCACTCCCATAAGGGATCACATAGGACCCTTCGCTAGGATATTTGGTATCCACACCCAGTTGTAGACCGGTCTTGCCTTCCAACTGCCCGTCCCGGAGCATCGCCCGGTAAGTCGAGCCGTGGACGTTGTGGCAGGTGGGACAACTGCGGGTGGATTCGTTGCCGTTCTCGCCAAAGACCCCGTCCCCGTCGGAATCCCAAATCAGCGGCGCCCTGAGCGTCCGCCCGGTGCGGACCTGTTCGACCTTGCCCAGGGCCTGCTCCTGGTGGCGCGTGTCGCCATGGCAATAAGTGCAGGCCCCGCCGTCAGTGGTCCAGTAGGTCCCCCACTTCCGCCCGCCGTTGTCGTTCGAGTGCTGAACGGGCTCCGGGACTTTCGGCGCGACCCCGAAGCCATCGACCGTCAGGCCAGCCCCCTGGTGGCAGGTCTCACACGTCGCCGCGCCAGTGCGATCGGACAGCCAGGTGCCGCCGGGTTGCGTGACCGTGGACGTAATAAACCGGATGCCGTGGATGTCCCGCCGGGTATTGCCATTGGTGGTGTGGCACTGGATGCAGGTCACCCGGCCATTGTGGTCGGCCTTGGACGGGTGGCAGGTCTGGCAGTAGGCACTGCTGGCGAACGGCTTTTGTAAGGTGGCATCGTGCATGCGGCCAGTATTGTGGCAGCTCGTGCAGGCCACCGCGCCCGGCGTCGTCTCGTGCGGGTGGCGCTCCATGTTGGAGTTGAGAGAGTTGGCGAACACGCCGTCGAAGCCTGAGACGTTGGCCGGGTCCTGATGGCAGTAGGCGCAGTTAACCACGTTGCCGCTGACCAGGTCCGTGCGCGGCTTGCCGTAGTGATACGGCGAATTCGCCCCGCCCCGCGTGCCCGACCCGTCGGCGTCAAAGCTTCCGGTGTCTTCGTCGGCGTTGGCCAGCACCATGCCCGATACCCCCTCGTGGCAGGTGATACACGACAGGACATCGGTGCTGGCGCCAGGGACGGCCTTGAGGTCAGTGCCGCTCTTGAAGTGCTCCGATACCAGCGGCGCGCCGTACTGGGCGAGCTCTATGTGGCAGTCGGTGCACACCTTGGGGGTGTCGTAGCGCGCCGGGTGGACCCGGCCGGTTGGCTGGCTGCCATCGCCGTGGCAGGCCCAACAGGTCACGTTCAACACGTTGGCCGTCGAGTTCACCGCCGTGGCGTTCAGCCGGGCATGGATGCTCTGCCCCAGGACGGTCGTGTCGATGTGTTTAGGGGCCATCTTTCCGACCCCGTGGCAACTGATGCAGTCGGGGCCACCGGGGGTTTCGATGTGCAGCTTGTGGCAGGCCACGCAGGCCTTGAAGTCCGGGTTAGTGAACCCATGCAGGCTGACTGCCCCGGTGTAGTGGCAGTTGGCGCAGGTCAGTTTCTGGTACGCTGGATGTTCCGGCGAGTCGGTCAGCACCGACAGGTTGAGATGATTGCTGGCACCGCGCTGCGTCTGAGTGACAGTCACCGGGTAGTTGTCGATGTCCAGGCTGGACGGTACGGTGGCGCTGATCTCGGTCTCGCTCCATAGGGTCACCGTGCCGGGGGTCGTGCCGAAGGTGACCCCGCCGTCCTGGACGGCACCGTTGTTCTCGCCTACGAGGCTGACCAGGCTGCCGGTGACGTTGGAACTGGGCCGCACGGCGTAGAGTGCCGGCGGTAGCGGTCCCACGCTGAACGCCCTGTCCGGCGGAGCCCCGTGGCACACGGCGCAGGCGTCGGGCTCGCTGTGCGGCGGCACGTTGTGCAAGGTGTCCGGGGTGTGGCACCGCTCGCAGCCCCAGCAAGCCCAGGCATGGCCGGTCGCGGGGCGGATGGCACTCAAGGCGTTCCACGTCAAAGCCGCAGCCGTCGTCTTCTATCTGAAGCGTGATCCCTGGCCCAAGGTCCCCATTGCCGAAGAGAAAGTTGAGTTGCACCCGACTTGCGCGGGCGTGTTTCGCAATATTAGCAATTGCCTCTTGCCCAATGCGAAACAGAGTTATTTCCACAGTTGGTGGCAAGCGCATCTCTGGCCCGAACGTCGTAATCTCTACGCGTGTACCCCTGGAGGCGAGCCAGTTCTCCGCATACCAGCTCAGCCAGGTCGGCTGTCCACTGCTGTTGGGCCTCGAGCATCACCCGCACACGCAGGCGCATTTCTTCGAAAGCCTGAGCCAGTTGGCCGATTTCGTCCTGGCTTTCCACCTGAACCGGTTGATCCCAATCGCCGCCGGTGATCGCCCTGGCTACGTGGGCGAGGCGACTGATGGGGCGTATCACACTGCGCGCGTAGAGGTACGCTACAAGCGATCCCAGCAGCATGATCAGCAGGCTAATCACTACAACTCCGAGGATGGCTTGCGAGATCGCATCGGTGAGCGCGGTCGTCGGCTGAAAGACGTACCCCACGAGATGATAGCGGCTTCGGCGGCAAGATGCGACTCCTCGTGCTCGATAATGATTTGGACTAGATTCGCGTTGTGACTTAAGGCCACGTCCGTGGTGTGATATATCCGCTGTCGCATCAGCGTGCTAATGATGGTCACGACCGCCAGGACCGTGAGCAGCGTCAATACGCAAACGTACAGCACGAGCCGGGGAGTCATACCTTGCTTGAGGCGAGACCAGAGGTGTACCATGACGGGTTCCCCTGTAACGGGTGTAGAAGTGATCTGCTGCCTGGCGAAAGAGGGGAGACGGAGACGAAAAAGCGGCGATGGCAAGCCGCCTCAGTGGATGCGTGTTACGTGGCTTTTGGATCGAGGCGGGGTGCCCCTCCAGTGAGCCATTCTAACCTCATTATACCCCAAAGGCGAGGGCGTGTCAAAGCTCGGTCAACGATTCCTTACGTCTCACATTCCGAATCGCCTCTCGCTCTCTACAAATTGATATGATTAGCTTGGCCAATAACGCCGTGCGCGGGACGATGCTACTGATGTCCACGTACTCCTCCGGGGTGTGATCGTCGCCGCCGATGGGGCCGAGGCCGTCAAGGGTGGGGACGCCCAGCGCAGCGATGAAATTGGCGTCCGACGTGCCGCCCGTGGCGGCGTCGTGGACTTCAAAGCCGAGCTCGCGCGCCGCCTGCTGGGCCAGATCGACCAGGACCCCGATGGGGGCAGTCCTCTCCATGGGGTCTTTGTGACGACTGCGGAGCGTGATGCTTGTGCCCGGCACGGTGGTCTGGTCGACCTGGCGCCGGACTGCCTGGTCGAACTGGTGCATCGC
>JBBITV010000153.1:6671-8503 GCA_037440585.1 Chloroflexota bacterium | reverse complement strand
CGGCTTCTGGATCTCTACAAGGAAAAACCCCAGGCTGGATACCGCAACACAGATCACTAACTGCTCCAGCGACAACGGCATCGTCTCGAAAATGCCTTGCAGGAACGGGATGTAGGTGACGGCGAGTTGTAGGCCGAAGGTCAGCAGGACGGCGAACAACAAGAGGGTGTTGGTGAACAGGCCGCGCCTGACCAGCAGTTCCGTTTCAGAACGGAGCGCCAGCACGTGCCAGACCTGGAAGAGCGCCAGCGTCATGAACGCCATCGTCTGCCACTCCGCCTGACCCTGGCGGCGTGCCCACTCCATGACCCCCAGCGTGCCGACTCCAATGAGCAGTCCAACGTGCAGGATGTGGCCGCCCATCCCGCCAGCGAAAATGCTCTCGTTCGGTGGACGCGGCCGGCGTCGCATCACCCCGGCTTCTGAAGGCTCAAAGCCCAGGGCAATAGCGGGCAGGCCGTCCGTGACTAGGTTGACCCACAAAATCTGGATCGGCAGCAGCGGCAAGGGCAAACCCAGCAAAATGCCAAAGAACATGGTGACAATCTCGCCAGCGTTTGTACTGAGCAGGTAGCGCACGAACTTGCGGATGTTGTCGTAGATGACCCGGCCCTCCTCGACGGCGGCGACGATGGTAGCGAAGTTGTCGTCCAGGAGAACCATGTCGGCGGCCTCTTTGCTGACGTCGGTGCCGGTGATGCCCATCGCCACGCCGATATTGGCCTTCTTGAGGGCCGGCGCATCGTTGACGCCGTCGCCGGTCATGGCGACGACCTCATGGTGTCGCTGGAATGCGTCGACGATCTTCAGCTTGTGCTCCGGCGATACCCGGGCGTAAATACCGACACGCTCGACGATCTTGGCCAGTTCTTCGCCGGTCATATCCTCTAACTCACGCCCCTCAACCGTGCGTTGGCCGTCGCGTAGGATGCCCAGCGCCCGGCCGATGGCGGTGGCTGTCAGCACGTGGTCACCAGTAATCATAACCGGGGTGATTCCGGCGGCGCGCGCCTCGGCCACCGCTGCGGCGGCTTCCGGCCGCGGCGGATCGATCATCCCAACCATCCCCAGGAAGATCAATTCACGCTCTATGCTTTCTTCCAGGTTCGTCCCCGAGAAGCCCGTTCCTTTGCTTCGCTCAAGGACAGGTTTCTCAGAGAGAATGGGCTTCTCCTCCGTGCCGTCCATCAACCGGTACGCGATACCCAGGACGCGCACGCCCTGGGAGGCCAGGGCGTCGTTGGCCTGGAGTACGGCTGCGCGGCGCGATGGGGTAAGGACGTGAACGCTCTCGCCGTCCTGGATCCGGTCGCACACTTCCAGAAGCTGATCCACAGCCCCTTTGCTGAAAACCACCCTAGGGGAATGACCAAATCCCAACTCCCAATGACCAAATCCCAACTCCCAATGACCAAATCCTATATCCCATATCCCAAACTGGTTATTGGGAGTTGGGAGTTGGTCATTGATGGTTGGGATTTGGGATTTGGTCCCTTCACTCTGCTCAGGGCGAGTTATTGGGATTTGATGGACGGTCGTCATGCGCTTGCGCTCGGACGTAAAGGGGACTTCCGCTATGCGCGGGCAGCGTATTTTCAGGGCAGTCGGGTTCAGGCCGGCCTTGGCTGCGACGACGAGCAACGCGCCCTCGGTCGGGTCGCCGACGACACGCCACTGGTCGTCCTGGCCTTCGACCTGCTCGAGGAGCGAGTCGTTGCACAGCACGCCTGCCATCAGCAGCAGGCGGAGTTGCGGCGACTCGAGGGGATTGATGGGAGTGTCTCCAAGGGTGTCTCCAAGGGTGTCTCCAAGGGTGTCTCCAAGGGTGTCTC
>JBBITV010000153.1:0-6571 GCA_037440585.1 Chloroflexota bacterium | reverse complement strand
GTGTCTCCAAGGGTGTCTCCAAGGGTGTCTCCAAGGGTGTCTCCAAGGGTGTCTCCAAGGAAGAATTGACCCTCGGGCGCATAACCCCGGCCGGTCACCCGGACCGTCATGTCTCCGGCGACCAGGGTTTCGACGGTCATCGCATTCTGGGTCAACGTGCCGGTCTTATCGGAGCAGATGACCGTGACCGAGCCGAGCGTCTCGACGGCCGGCAGTTTGCGAATCAGTGCCTGGCGCCGGACCATGCGCTGTGCGCCCAGAGCCAGGGCAATGGTGATGACCGCAGGTAGGCCCTCGGGCACGGCGGCGACGGCCAGGCTGATAGCGGTGAACAGCATGATGTCCAGCGGCTGGCCGCGCCAGAGCCCCGCCACGAACACCACCGCGACGATGAGGAGCGCCGCCAACGCCAACGTCCGGCCGAGTCCCTCCAACCGGCGTTGAAGTGGGGTTGCTTCCTGTGGGACAGCCTGGATCATCGCCGCGATGTGGCCGAGTTGGGTGCGCATGCCGGTTTCGACAACCACCGCCGCGCCTCGCCCGTAGGTGACCGTCGTGCCCATGAAGACCATGTTGACCTGGTCAGCCACGGGAGCATCGAGCTCTGCCAGCGCACGGGTCGTTTTCTCGACGGGCACCGACTCACCGGTGAGTGCCGCCTCCTCGACCTGGAGGTTGATCGCTTCCACCAGGCGACCATCCGCCGGGACCCGGGCGCCCATTTCGAGCAGGACGATGTCGCCGGGAACCAGGTCGGTGGCCGAGATCTCGCGAACGTGGCCGTCGCGGCGGACGCGCACGGTCGGCACTGCCAGTTGCTTGAGGGCGGCCATCGCCCGCTCCGCCCGGTACTCCTGGACGAACCCCAGCGCGGCGTTCAACACGACGATGGCCAGGATCACGACGGTGTCCTCAAGGTCGCTCAAGAAAGCCGAGACGACGGCGGCGACAATGAGGATGATGACCATGACGCCGGTCAGTTGTTCCCACAGGATCACGAGGGGTGACCGTCCGCCGCGCTCCTCCAGGACGTTAGGGCCGAATTCAGCGCGCCGCCGTTGCGCTTCTTCTTCGCTGAGGCCGTTGTTTGGATCAGTCGTCAACCGCTCCAGGACTTCTGAAACGTTCAGGGTGTGCCAGCCGCCGGTACGCATTCGGCCTGGGATCGCATCAGGCTGCACATGTTTTTCTCTCAAAGTGTCAATCATGAGTCGTCCCTATTTTCGGAGCTGTGGTGGCTGAATAAGTACCACGCACTCATAAATTATACCTGATATGAACGGCAATACAACCTGATCCGCATGATTGCATTGCCTGGGTAACCCAGGTGTGCTATAATAGTGGCCACATAATTATGACGGGAGATAGGATGCTATGGCTCGGAGACGTTCACGCCGCCGAACGCGCGACTGGCGTCAGACTGCTTTTATCATTTTGAGTTTACTGGTCGTGCTAAGCATGGCTCTGGGACTAGTATTAAGCCTGACAGGTGGTAACTTCGCCTTTTAGCCAACCATGAGTCTCGTCACCCTCCACGCTGGCCTGGGTCGTGCGGCGGTCATCTTTATGCTCGTCTGTGGCCTGTGGGCGCTTTACAACTACTGGCGCAGACAGGGAGTGGACGGGAGTTTCTGGGGGACGCTGATCATCGGTGAGGTGCTGTTGGCCGCAATCGGCGTCCTCGGGATGACGATGGTTGTAACCCAGGGAGCGCCCCGTAACCTGATCCACATCCTCTACGGTGTGCTCTCCATCCTCTCGCTGCCCGCCGCTTACGTTTACACCGGCGGGCGCGACACCCGGCGCGAAAGCCTGATCTACGGCCTGGTGTGCCTGTTCGTGTTCGGGTTGGCCTTCCGGGCGCTTACGACGGCCTAAATGGCGATGATTACACCCTCACCCGCTGCTCCAACACCGCCCGGATGATCTGGTCCGCCGTTACTCCTTCAGCCTGCCCTTCAAATGTCCTCCTGCGTCAAACGTCAAACGTCAGCCGTAAGGAGATCTACAGAAAGTCTGATCACTCAGGTTGAAGTCTCACTCACTGAGGACTTCATCACGTTTGACGTTTGACGTTTCACGTCTTACGTAGCCTCCGTAGAGCAATCTCTACCGGCCACAATAGCAATGTTGACCCCAGCAACCACGGCCAGAGTAGGATGGGCGCTGGCTGATTCGCCCTGGGAGGTGCAACGTCCTCCGGCCTGGCGATCAGCCGTCCGCCCGTCAACTCGGCGATCCGCTTGAGCAGAGCGTCCCCCCCGTCCGACGGGCCGTATTCCGCCGGGTAAGATAGGGCGAAGCCCGCTTCGGCCTCCAGTCGCTGCCCACCCTTGGCCTGGCGGACACGCACCTGGTAGGGTCCTGTCACCGGGAGAGCCAGGCGCTGCTCGTAGCGCCCGGGAGCCACCTGTCGCAAAGGCACGTCGTAGGAGGTGCCATCAGGCCCCACGACCGTAGCCGTCGTATCGGCCAGATCGATCGGGCGCCCGTCCTCGGCGACAGACTCGGCCACCAGCAGCGCCTCGCGGCCCTCCAGGGAAACGCGCACCTGCAGCGGGCCGGCGGCGGGGTCAGGGACGGTGTAGCGCAGCAGTTGCGCCCAGTAGCGGCCGTACTCCGGCCAGCCCGGCCAGCTTTGCGCCCACTCCTGGCCCGCATCCGAAGTCCAGGCAATCGCGCGGCCGAGTCCATACTGCCAAACTGCCAGCAACGGATCATCCTCGCCGGTTGCCCGCAGGACGACTTCAGCCTGCGGCCGGGGCGTCGTCGCGATATAGCCCTTGATCTCGGGCAGGCTGCCCGGTGCGAACCCGCGTAGTGTGGGATGAGGCGCGTCGAGCAATGCGCGGAACGACCCTTCCTGGACCGGCTGGCTCTGGACGATGTTACTTTCCTCTCAGACCAGGTCGCCAGCCGCTTGTGCGATTCAGCCGTGCGGAGGATGTCGATCAGTTCCTCCAGGTCCGGCAACGGCCGCTCGACGTACTGGGCGATGCCTTCATGGAATCCCACCGGAAGATGGTTGCCGGAAAGCTTGCTCACGATCAGGTGGGTGAGTTCGTGGCGGACGTTGTTGGCGATGGCTTCTGGGGAGAGGTGCTGCGTGCGGGATACAGCGATGGCGATCTCTTGCCGGCCGGTGCTGGCATGGGCAATGACGCCCTGCATGCCGGCGGCCAGGGGATTGGCGCG
The DNA here is from genome assembly GCA_037440585.1 of Chloroflexota bacterium. Classification (GTDB taxonomy): domain Bacteria; phylum Chloroflexota; class Anaerolineae; order Epilineales; family JBBITV01; genus JBBITV01. The sequence continues at coordinate 3,376 of JBBITV010000153.1, read as the reverse complement.
GACGTACGACTCTTCATTCGGGAACAGGCGCAGGTGGACCGGGGTCGGCAGGCGCAACCCAAAGATCTGGGACAGGTCCTCGTAGACCTGGTCTACAAAACCAGCGTAACGAGCGGCCTCCGCCGCCTGGCTGGCATCGTAGATGATCGTGTAGCTGTGCGAACTTGTAGCGACACCATAAATAGTCAATACCTTGCGGTCTCAAGTATGGCATGGTATAATCAGGGTATGGCTAGGACCGAGCCTGAGTACTCTCCTATAATCGTCACCAAAATCCTGATGCCGCGGTGGCGGCCTGACCTCCTCCGTCGCCCGCGCCTGGTCCAGTTCCTCCGCGACAATCTGCACCGCAAGCTCGTGGTCGTAGCGGCGGCCGCAGGTTTCGGCAAAACCTCACTGCTGGTCGATTTTGCACGTACGGTCTCAGTGCCGGTGTGCTGGTACACCCTCAACCGGGGCGATCGGGACCCGCGGGTGTTCCTGGAATACCTGGTAGCTGCCATCCGACAACGCTTCCCTGCTTTCGGCGCCCGCTCACAGGCTGCCCAGCGCGACCCGGCCCTGGTGCGCCAGGAGATCGGCCGCATCGTTGGCGTCGTCGTCAACGAAATCTACGAGGTTATCCCCGACGATTTTGTCATCGTGCTGGACAACTATGAGGCCGTCGATGAAGATGAGGACCTGGGCAACGTGCTACGCACTTTTGTCCATTATATGCCTGACAATTGCCACGTCGTCCTTTCAAGCCGGGTCATCCCGACCCAGTCGGCGGTGATGCTGCCGTTCGTCGCGAGCGGCGACGCGGTCGGGCTGGGGGGACAGGCCTTGCGCTTTACGGTGGAAGAGACCCAGACCCTGGCGAGACAGGTATATGGACGCGAGCTCACGACAGCCGAGGCCGAAGCCCTGGTGGCGGCGTGCGAGGGTTGGATCATGGGCATCCAGCTTTCATCTGGCAACCTGCGCGGCAACCTCTGGAACGACCCTGCGTTGCAAGCAGGACAGATGCTAAGTGCCCCGAAGGGGCAAGCCCTGGTCGGAGGACATCCCCAGCGCGAGCTGCTCTTCAATTACCTGACCCGCGAAGTGTTTTCCCAGCAGAGTCCACCTGTGCAGGAGTTCCTTCTGACCTCATCGGTGCTGGAACAGATGAGCCCGGCGCTGTGTGATGAGCTCCTGGATCAACCGGGCTCGGAAGCCATGTTGCGCCGCCTGACCGATCTGCTGCCCCAATTCGTCGTCGCCCTGGAGGGCGAAGGCGAGTGGTATCGTTATCACAACCTGTTTCACGACTTCCTGAGGCGGAGGCTATCCGAGGATCGCAACATCCTGGCCCATTGGCAACGGCGCGCAGGCGAGGTGTATGAGAACCGGCAAATCTGGTCCCTGGCCTTCGAACATTACCAGCAGGCCGGCGTGTTTGATGCGGCCGCCCGCATGGCAGAACGCGCCGGGCGTAGCCTGTTCGAGTCAGGCAAGTGGGACACACTCCATGATTGGCTCAGACGTGTCCCCGTGGCAGTGCAGACCCCTGGCCTGCTGCTCCTCCAGGCCAAGTTATGCACCGAAACGGGCCACCTCACTGAGGCACTGGACTGGTTGGATGAAGGGGAGCGGCGTTGCGATTCGTCGCACGACCGTACGACCGTCGCGCGCGTCCTGATCCAGCGTGCTACTGTGTGGCAGCTTCAGGGGCGCTATCTCGAAGCATGTGAGGCTTGCGCGAGCGCCCTCAAGCTGGCGGCCGACGGTGATATGGTCATCATCGCAGACGCCCACAAGACCCTGGGCGAATGTTATCGCCTGCAAGGGTCCATTGGCCAGAGCGTGCAAAGTCTCGAGCATGCCTTTCAACTCTTCCAACGTGCTGGCGATGCGTACAACACAGCCAACCTTCAGCATGACCTGGGGATCGCCTACTGGACACAGGGTCGACTACTGGAGTCGTCGCAGGCTTTCGAGCAGGCTGCTGGGTATTGGCGCCGCGCGGGCAGCATGGGGCCGCTGGCCAACACGCTTAACAGCCTGGGCGTCAACCAATACCAGCAAGGCAACACAGCGGAAGCGCTCACCCTCCTTAACGAAGCGCTTGCGAAAGCACGGGAATTCGGGTATCCGCGCATTGTAGCCGTGACGCTGGCCGGTATTGGCGACGTTTATCGTGATGAGGGCGAGTATAACCGTGCCCTGGATGCTTACGCCGAGGGCCTCACGATCGCTAAACAGATTGAGTATTCGTTCCTGGTCGTCTACATCCTGGACGCCATGGGCAACACCCACCGCTTGCGAGGTGGTCTGGGCCTGGCACAACAGTACCTCGACGGCGCGCTCAAGCTCGCACAACACCACCAGTCGGCTTACGAAATCGGGGCGGTTCGCCTGTCCCTCGGGATGCTGGCATTACAACGCGGCGATCTGGACAGCGCCGCCCAGGTATTGGCCGAAGCCCGGCGCCTCTTTGAACGCGGCGAGCTCAAGCGCGAGCTGGCCCTCGCCCAGTTCCACCTGGCTCGAACTGAATGGCGGTTGGGGCGCCTGGTGCCTGCCGAAGAAAATTTGCGGACAGCGGCCGAAGCAGCGGATAGTCTGGGCTACGATTATTTCCTGGTCGTCGCGGGCCGGGAGGACCTCTCGTTCCTGGAATGGGCGGCTTCGCTCAAGAGTTGTGGCGCACGTTATCGGCGCCTGCTCAGCCGGGTGCGGCCCACCGCAGAGGTCACCCGCTCCGTGGAAACGCCTTCGCCGGTGCTGGCCCCGCTGGAGATCATCGCCTTTGGGAAGACCCAGATTCGGCGTGACGCTCAGGAAGTAATTCCAACGCGGAATCAGTTGCGTGAGCTTTTCTTCTACCTCCTCGCCAGCGGCACCCGGGGCGCGCGCAAGGATCAGATCATGGAAGCGTTCTGGCCTTCGGCATCCCCTCACTATGCCAACCAATCCCTCAAAGCTGCTATTTATCGTCTACGCCAACACGTGTGCCCGGTGGTCTCTGAGAACCAGTGGTATGCAGTCCGGCTGCCACCCGGCTCCCACTACGACGTGGCCGAGTTTGAGCGCCTGATCGACATTGCCAGCAAGCCCAGCGAGAGCGCCGAGGTGCGGGCAAGCTTGTGCGCGCAGGCTATCGCCCTCTACCGGGGGGAATTCCTGGCTGAATACTACTCGGACTGGTGCGTTGGCGAGCGGCAGCGCCTGGAAGCGGCCTATCTACGTCTCCTGGCCTTCCTGGGCAACTATCACGCCGGCCGGGGCGAGTACGAACAGAGCCTGGGCTATTATCAACAAAGCCTGGCCGAGGATCCCCTGCAAGAGGCCATCCAACGCGAGGTTATCCGGTGCTACGCCGCTCTGGGCGACCGCAACACGGCGATCAAGC
>JBBITV010000152.1:0-8541 GCA_037440585.1 Chloroflexota bacterium | reverse complement strand
GCCCACTTTGTCGATCTCGTCCAGCATGAATACGGGGTTGACCGAACCGGCGCGGCGCATAGTCTGGATGATACGCCCGGGCAGCGCGCCGATGTACGTCCGGCGGTGGCCGCGAATCTCGGCCTCGTCGCGGATGCCGCCCAGGCTGACCCGCACAAACTTGCGCCCGAGTGCTTCGGCGATTGACTTTCCGAGGGATGTCTTGCCTGTTCCAGGCGGGCCAACAAAACACAGAATCGGGCTGCGCATCTTGTCGGCGGCCAGCTTACGCACGGCCATGTATTCCAGGATGCGCTCCTTGGCTTTCGGCAGCCCGTAGTGGTTGGCGTCGAGGACCCGGGCGGCGTGACGGATGTCCATATTATCTTCTGTCGCCGATTTCCAGGGCAACTCGATGAGCCAGTCGATATAAGTGCGAATAATGCCGACTTCAGGTGCAGCCGGCGGCATGTCGGCCAGGCGTTGGAGCTCCTTCTCCGCTTTTTGCTGCACCTCCTCGGGCATTCCGGCCTCGGCGATCTTCTTGCGGAGATCCCCGATCTCCTGGGTTTGCAGGTCGCCCTCGCCCAGCTCGGTCTGGATGGCCCGCATCTGCTCGCGGAGATAGTATTCGCGCTGCGTCTTGTCGACTTCCTCCTGGACCTGGTTATGAATCTTGGACTGTAACCGGAGTACGTCCAGCTCCTGGGCCAGGATCAGGCTCAACTTGTGCAGGCGGGCCCCGGCGTCGAGGGTTTCCAGGATCTCCTGTCGCTGGTCGACATCGATACTGATGATCGAGGCGATCAGATCTGCCAGGGAGCCCGGATCCTCGACGTTCAGCGCAGCGACGTACGCATCGTCCGGGAGGACAGGGCTGAGCTCAACACACTCGCCGAACAAGCTCAGGACCATCCGCTGTAGGGCTTCGGTGGTCAGGTCTTCCTTGGCGATCTCGAACAAGGGGGTAATGCGGGCGCGGAGATATGGCTCAGTCTGAGTCACCTCGACGATTTTGACCCGGCTGTGGCCTTGTGCCAGGATGCTCGTCGTCCCATCAGGCATGCGCACCATTCGCCCGACGGCGATCTGGGTGCCAATGCTGTAAAGGTCTTCGAAGGTCGGTTCCAGAATCTCGGGATCACGTTGCGTGACGACAACCAGCACACTTTCCTCTCTCAGTGCCGCCTCCACACATCTCAAAGAGCGATCGCGGCCGACGAAGAGGGGCGTGACCATGTGCGGAAAGATGACGGTGTCGCGTACCGGCAAAACGGGATAGTCAGGTAGTGGTGGGAGCACGCGGCGGCGCCGGGGCGTTCGTCTGCGTACTTCAGATTGCGGCTCTATTGCGTTGGCCATAACATGCATCCTATTGAGCAAAGGATTCCCTGAATTGAAACTATACCACAATTCGGCGATTTTGCCAAAAACGGACGACCCTCTCCCCATCAGGGAGAGGGGAGTCATTCTCGTGCTCCCTCTCTATATGAGAGAGAGGGAAGGGGAGAGGGTGAGACTATCTCCCGCGCCTCAGCCACTACGTATAGCGAGCCGGTGACACAGATGAGGTCCTTGGTCCCGGCCAAATTGAGGGCGTGGCGCAGCGCTGCTGGCACATCGGCGGCGATGTGGATGTTAGCGGCTGGGCCGCCCGCTAACTGGCGCAATTCCCAGGGGTCGGCGGCACGGGGGTGGCGGGAGCGAGTCAGGATCAGAACGTCAGCCATTGCCAGAACGCATCGCAACATGCCGGCCAGGTCCTGGCCAGTGGTGATGCCCGTTGCGCCGGATGCGCCAAAGACCAGGAGTCGCCGCTGGCCTGGAAATAGTTCGGCGAGTGCCTTGGCCAGGCAAGCCAGCGACTCGACGTTGTGGGCTCCATCGACGACCAGGGCTGGCCGGCGGGACAGGATCTCCAGCCGTCCCGGCCAGTGCACGCGCATCAGGCCCTCGGCGATGGCGGTCTGGAGGATGGGTGTGCCAAGGCTGCGTAGCACGTGGAGGGTGGCGACGGCCGTGGTCGCGTTGACCAACTGGTGGCCGCCCAGGAGCGGAATCCAGTACCGGGCCGGGAGGAGCAAAGAATCCCCTCTTGTTCGGAAAGACGGGTTTCTGTCCGCTTGCACTGCCTGAACCTCAAACGTTTGCCCCTTCAGGTTGAACTCCAGGCGGCGCCAGGTCCAGTCTCGCCCGACGATGGTCAGAGGTGCGCGGCGCTCATGGGCCACAGCCTCGATCAGGGTCAGTGCCTCGTGGGGTTGCGGCGAGGTTACCACAGGCACGTGCGGCTTGACAACGCCGGCCTTCTCCCAGGCAATGCGGGTGAGCGTTTTCCCCAGGATGGCCGTGTGGTCCAGGCTGAGAGGCGTCAGGATGCTGACGTGTGGAGTGATGACATTGGTCGCGTCAAGGCGGCCACCGAGCCCGACCTCAAAGACGGCCCAATCCACCTGTTCCAGCCAAAAGTGCTCGAAAGCCAGCGCGGTCGTCACTTCGAACGTTGTCAATTCGGGCTCCGTATCCAGGACGGGCTGGAGCCGTTCCACCAGGTCGATAAGCATGGCCCTGCTGATGGGTCGCCCGTTAATCTGGATGCGCTCTTCGTAGCTGTGCAGATGGGGCGAAGTGTATAACCCAACCCGGAAACCGGCGGCCTGCAACACGCTCGCGATCATGGCAGCCGTCGAGCCCTTGCCCTTGGTCCCGGCTATGTGGACGGACGGGTACTGTTCCTGAGGATTGCCCAGCCGATCGAGTAACCTGCGGATGCGGTCCAGGGTAAACGCTCCGGGCGCCACAGATCGATCCACGCGGGTCTCATAATTGGCAAAGGAGTAGATGTAATCCAAGACTTGCTGGTAGGTTCGCATGGGTCTATTGTATGTCAGTTCGAGATTTAGACCAAATTTGGACCGGTATCTGACCCCATTAAAACCAATATCGTGTATAATAGACAAGATTCTAAATTTGTGATAATCTATAGCAGCATATTATAATTTACTAAGATTTCTACAGGATTGAGGTCGCGCATGCACATCATCGTCGTCGGAATGAACCATACGACCGCCTCTATCGAGATCCGCGAGTGCCTGGCGTTCAACAGCGGCGCTGTGAAGCGCGCGCTGAATCGCCTCAAGCCGTGTGACGGCGGCACAGGCTACTGTGCCGAAGGGGTAATCCTTTCCACCTGCAACCGCCTCGAAGTCTATGCGCTGGTTGAATCCCCCGAATCCGGCCGGCAGGCTATCTGTGATTTCCTCGCCAACCTGCACCACATCTCGTACGAAGAGTTCGCTCCATATCTCTACACCTACGTTGACCGGGAAGCGGTCGTGCACCTGTTTTCCGTGGCGGCTGGCCTGGACTCGATGGTGCTCGGTGAGGCGCAGGTGCTTGGCCAGGTGACGCTGGCTTACCAGGCCGCGCTCGGTGAGGGCGCGGTTGGGCCAGTCATGAGTAACCTGTTCCGGCGCGCTATCCGTACCGGGAAACGTGCCCGCACGGAGACGGCCATCGGCCAGAACGCGGCCTCGGTAAGCTACGCCGCCGTCCAACTGGCGAAGAAGATCTTCGGCAGTCTGGACTCCCGGCTCGTGCTCGTCGTCGGCGCGGGGGAGACAGGTGAATTGACGGCAAAGACGCTGATGGACAATGGCGCGCGTGGGATCATCGTCGCCAACCGCACCTATGATCGCGCCGTGCAACTGGCGCAGCAATGGCAAGGCCGGGCCTTCAAGTTTGACCAATTGGCCGAGGCACTCTGTGAGGCGGATATTGTCATCACCGCCACAGATGCACCCCACGCGATCATCCATGCCGGAATGGTCCACGAGGCCTTGCACCGTCGCGATGGCCGGCCGCTCTTTTTTATCGACATTGCTGTGCCGCGCGACGTGGAACCTGCTGTGCGGCATCTACCTGACGTCCACTACTACGATATCGACGACCTCGAGGCGGTGATCGCTGCCAACATCGAGGAACGCCGCCGCGAGGTTCCCAAGGTCGAGGCGATCGTCCGCGAAGAGACGGGCCAGTTCACCGAGTGGTTTACGTCGCTCAATGTCGTGCCGACGATTACCGGGTTGCGGGAGTTTGCCGAGAACATCCGCCAGGCAGAACTGGAGAAGGCGCTCCGCCGCCTGAATAGCCTGTCCGAGCGCGAGCGTAACATCGTTTCGGCCTTGAGCGTTGGCATCGTCAACAAGCTGTTGCACGAGCCCACCGTGCGCCTGCGGCGTTACGCCAATGGTCACAACGGATTCTACTACAGTGAAGCCCTTCGCGAGTTATTTGGCCTTGAGGTTGAACTGGTAGAACCAAAGAGTGGTGCGAAAAACGGGGGTGCCCGTCCATTGAAACAGACGTATGTCGTCGGGACGCGCGGCAGCGCGCTGGCCCTGACCCAAACTACCACAGTTGTTGACCTGTTGAAACGCGCTTATCCCGACGTTACCTTCAGGGTCGAAGTGATCAAGACCCAGGGCGACGCGCTGCAGCACGTCTCCCTGGGCGTTCTCGGCGGCAAGGGAGTCTTTGTCAAGGAGCTCGAAGAGGCGCTGCTATCCGGCCAGATCGACCTGGCAGTACACAGCCTCAAAGACCTGCCAACCGAACAGCCGGACGGCCTGGTCGTGGGCGCGGTCCTTGAACGGGCCGATCCGCGCGACGTGCTGGTATCGCGCACAGGCCAAACCCTGATGGAACTGCCACCCGGCGCGCGCATCGGCACCGGCAGTGCACGGCGTGGCGTCCAGATCCTGCAACTCCGCCCTGATGTGGAGTTAGTCGACATTCGTGGCAACGTGGACACCCGTCTGCGCAAGCTAGACAGTGGCCAGTACGATGCCATCGTGCTGGCGGCGGCCGGGCTAACTCGCATGGGGCTGATCGAGCGCGCCACCGAGTTCTTCCCGCCCGAGGTGATGTTACCCGCTCCAGGCCAGGGAGCCCTGGTCGTCGAAGCGCGCCGTGATGACGAGGACACGTTGGCTTTGATTGCTGCGCTCGACCATGCACCGACGCATATAGCAGTCCTGGCGGAGCGTGGCTTCTTGCGCGGCCTGGGCGGCGGATGCCGGTTGCCTATCGCAGCCTATGCCACGGTGGACGGCAGCGTTGTGCAATTGGATGGTTTGCTGGGGAGCGAGGACAGGCAGCGCGTCTTGCTGGGTCACATCGAAGGGCCGGCGGAGGATGCCGAGGCGATGGGAGTCCGGCTGGCCAAGCGTTTATTGATTTTAGATTTTAGATCTTAGATTTTGGATTTGCACTCATGCGTATACCCCTTCCAAAATCTAAAATCCAAAATCCAAAACTTGTCCTTGAGCGTAGCGAAGGATCCAAAATCGATAAGCCTCTACTCGGCAAACGCGTCCTTATCACGCGGGCGCGCGATCAGGCCGGCGCCCTGGTCGACCGCCTGGCAGAGCTGGGTGCCGAACCCATAGAGTTCCCGACTATTCAGATCATCCCCCCGCAGGATTTCGGTCCACTGGATGCCGCCATTGGCCGGCTGCCTGCCTACGACTGGGTGATTTTCACCAGCGTCAATGGAGTCGCCTTCTTCTGGGAGCGGCTGGCGGCCACCGGCAAGAACGCTCGCGCCCTGGACCACGCGCAGATTGGCGCCATCGGCCCGGCCACAGCCCAAGCGCTGATGCAGTGCGGCCTCCGCGTTCATTTCACGCCCACCCAGTTTATCGCCGAATCCATCCTCGACACCATTGGGAACGTCGCCGGCAAGCGTATCCTGCTTCCCCGCGCCGATATCGCCCGCGAGGCTCTCGCCGATGGCTTGCGCAAACGGGGCGCGCTCGTCGACGAGATTGCCGCTTACCGCACCGTCCCGGCGCGCCTATCGCCCGATCTTCGCGACGCGGTACTGGGCGGCAGAATTGACATTGCTACCTTTACCAGCTCCTCGACCGTCCGGAACTTCGTGCACGCATTGGGCGGGATCGATCCGGCTGAGGCGCTAAGAGGTGCGCAGATAGCCTGCATAGGGCCGATTACGGCGCAGACGGCACGAGAGCTTGGCCTCCGGGTTGACATTATTGCGAAAGAGCATACTATTGAGGGGTTAGTGAAGGCAATTGTTGAGGGTAACCAATGACCTCTATTCCTGATACGAAAATCGCTCCCTACATTCCCGACTTCCGCCCACGCCGCACCCGCCGCACGGCGAATCTGCGGCGCTTGGTCCGCGAAACCAGCCTATCGCCGGGTGACTTCATCTATCCCCTGTTCGTCGTCCACGGGCGCGACGTGAAGTCCGAGATCAGTTCGATGCCGGGTAACTTTCACTGGTCCATCGACCGGTTGTCCACAGAAGTCGAGGAAATCGCCGAGTTGGGTATCCCGGCGGTCATCCTGTTCGGCCTTCCGGCATTCAAGGACGAGATCGGCTCGGAGAACTTCGCCGCCGATGGCATTGTCCAGCAAGCCATCCGGACTATAAAGAAGGCAGTGCCGGACCTGGTGGTGATCACCGATGTATGCATGTGCGAGTACACCAGCCACGGCCATTGCGGCATCATCCGTGATGGCTACGTGGAAAACGACGCGACGCTGGAGATCTTGGGCCGGGTCGCCGTGTCCCACGCCGAGGCGGGCGCGGACGTCGTTGCGCCGAGCGGGATGATGGATGGCATGGTGGGGGCCATTCGCCAGGCGCTGGACGAGGCCGATTTCCCCAACGTTTCGATCCTGGCCTATTCCGCCAAATATGCCTCCAGCTTCTACGGCCCCTTCCGCGAGGCCGCCGACTCGCCGCCCAAGTTCGGCGACCGGAAGAGCTACCAGATGGATCCGGCCAACGCCCGCGAAGCTCTCTTTGAAGTCGAGCTGGACATCGCGCAGGGCGCCGATGTGGTGATGGTCAAACCGGCCCTAGCCTACCTGGACATCATCCGCCAGGTGCGCGACCGCTTTGACCTGCCGGTAGCGGCCTATAACGTGAGCGGCGAGTACGCGATGGTGAAGGCCGCCGCGCGCAACGGCTGGATCGACGAGCGCGGCGTGACGCTGGAGATTCTGACGAGCATCAAGCGCGCTGGCGCGGACATGATCTTGACTTATCATGCAAAAGACGCGGCGCGGTGGCTTGAGGGTTCGTAAAAGAATTGCTTCCGTTGCTGTCATGCTGAGCGGAGCGAAGCATCTCCGTGTTTCAATGAGAGTCTCGGCACAAGGGAACAGAGACCCCTTCACTGCGTTCAGGGCAAGCTCTTCGCTTCGCTCAGAGCTTGCCCTGAACGCAGTGAAGGGGTGACACAGGAACTTATTTCTTTACCAGCCCTAAGGGTGCTACGTAGGGAGCTGTTTTCATGGCAAGTCGCCATGCGGATTGGCTGAAGCAGGGACAGCGTGACCTGGACCACGCTCGACGGGCGCTGGAGGATGGCGACTATGAATGGGCGTGTTTCGCTGCCCAGCAAGGCGCGGAGAAAGCCGTCAAAGCCGTCTATCAAAAGGCTGGTGGAGTAGCCTGGGGTCATTCCGTCGCGGCATTGCTGGAGCAGTTGCCTGAACCGCCATCCGCCGGCGATCCGCTGTTGGATGCGGCCAAGGAGTTGGATAAGCATTATATTCCGCCGCGCTATCCCAATGCGCATCCGCAGGGGGCGCCTTATGAATACTACACCAAAGGGGAAGCCGAACGTGCCATTGCCAATGCCGACAGGGTCATCAAATACTGTACAGGTCTTTTGGCTGAACCAGAACGAGGTGTTGAAGCGCCTCCAGACAGCGGTCAAAGAGCTGATCAGCCATCACCCGGAGATTGAGCGGGTTATCCTGTTCGGCTCATTGGCGCGAGGTGATGCCGTTCCAGGCAGCGATGCAGATTTGTTGCTGATTCTGCGAGACAGCGAGTTGCCTTTCCTGGCGCGTAGTGTGGAGTACCGACCTGGCGGAGTAGGTCTGGGTGTCGACGTGTTTGCCTATACCCGGGCGGAGTTGGACACGATGCTGGCAGAGAACAATACGTTTGTACTTCAAGCTTTGCGCGAGGGGATCACTCTTTTTGGGGAGTAAGTTTTTGCATGATACGCGACCGAGTTGGAGTTGACGTACAGCCCGCCGTCCAAGCGGATGGCCGGAAGCGAGAGAAGCGACAGTTCGTCAAGTTTGCCTTTTACAAGCTAGACCCAACGTGGCGGAGGCTGAAGCCCGAGCAGCAGGCCGCTGACAGGCAGGAATTTATTGCCGCCATCCAGAGCTTCGGCGAGCGGATGCTGCTGCGGAGCTACAGCCTGGTGGGTATTCGCGGCGATTGCGATTTCCTGCTCTGGCAGGTGGCCGAAAGTGTAGACGTTTTTCAGGATTTCGCTACAGTGCTGTTCAGTACGAACCTGGGCAAGTACCTGTTCGAGGTGATCGACCGGAACACGAACAGAGTCCTCTACTCGCGCGGCTTCGCCTCGATCTACGGCGAGTGGGAAACGACCGAAGAGGCCCGAACCGCAAACCGCACCTTTCACGAGTCGCTGCGCTTCCCTGCGCCGGCGGCCCCAGTGCAGATCGTGCTGAAGAAGCGCGACGCCGCAAATGCATTTCGGG
>JBBITV010000151.1:2705-8597 GCA_037440585.1 Chloroflexota bacterium | reverse complement strand
CTGTAGACCAGATCTTCTACTTCAACCACATCTGCGTCGTTCTCGAGAATCCAGTCTTTGCCCGTAAGCCCGACGTCTAGCACGCCGCGTTCCACGTAGCGTGGTATCTCGTTGGAGCGGAACTTCAGTCTCTCGTTCTCAGGATGGTCGTTGTGGGGGATTTAAGTTCGGTCGCGCACCACGATCCTGTATCCCGCTTTCTCAAAGAGCTTGATGGTAGATTCCTGGAGACTTCCTTTGGGTATGCCCAGTTTCAAGATACTCATGCGTTACGATTCCTCCATATATAGCCTCAGGTTCGTGAGATCTTCAGAAGATGGGGGGAATCCCTGCTTGTTTACACAGCTCATTGGCCGTGATCCTATCCATCGTCCGATGCCGCTTTACAGGGATAGCCTTTTTCCCATTCGTGTAAATGGAGTGCTTTGCCCCCTCTCTCAGGAGCCAGAATCCATGCTTCTCAAGGTGGCGGATCAGGTCTCTACGCTTGACTGCCATCAAACCTCTACGGTGATCGCTTCGACCAGGAAACGGCCCGTAGGGATCTCCTTCCCTAGTTGCCGATACGCCGCGATCATTTCCTGCAGAGCATCAGCCAGGCTCTCGCGGCATTCATCCAGAGTTTTGCCTTCGGTAACAACCTCTGGCCACTCCACAAGCTGTCCCATGTAGCCAGAGGGGATCTTTGTGTATTTTGCCAGGTAATTTTGTAGCATTTTCTTCTTGCCCCTTTAGAACTCAACCTGCCGATTCATTACTCCTTCGGCTCGCCAAAGATTACCATCCCCTCGTACACGTAGCTGCGTACCCTCTCCGCCACCGCCGCCGGATCCACCGGCACCCGGTTCAATCCACGCTCTACGGCCGTGCGGGCGACCGCCGCGGCCACGGCGGGCGCGACCCGGTAGTCGGTACCCAGGGGCATGATGTGCTCTGGCCCTAGCTCTTTCGGCGAGACCAGGTCGGCCAGGGCGTAGGCGGCGGCGATTTTCATGGCGTCGGTGATCTGGCGGACGCGGGCGTCCAAGGCGCCGCGAAAGACGCCGGGGAAGGCCAGCGAGTTATTCACCTGGTTGGGCAGGTCGCTGCGGCCCGTGGCGACGATGGCGGCGCCGGCGGCCTTGGCCTCGTCGGGCATGATCTCGGGGATGGGGTTGGCCAGGGCGAAGATGATGGGATCGGGCGCCATCTCCTTGATGAACTCGGCGGGGAGCGCCTTCGCGACAGAGAGGCCGATGAAGCAGTCCCGGCCCTTGAGGGCATCGCGCAACGTACCCTGCACGCGGCCCCGGTTGGTCAGCCGGGCCATTTCCTGGTGAGCCCAGTGGTAGCCTTCGAAGCCGCCTTCGCAGAGAATCCCGCCCCGATCCACCATAATGATGTCTTCGACGCCCAGGGAGAGCAGCAGGCGCGCCGCCGCCACACCGGCCGCGCCCGCGCCGTTGAACGTCACTTTCAGATTGTGAATGTCCCGCCCGGTCAGGCGGCAGGCGTTGGTCAGCCCGGCCAGAATAGCGATGGCTGTACCGTGCTGGTCGTCGTGGAAGACGGGGATGTCCATAATCTCTTGGAGCTTGCGCTCGATGTAGAAGCAGCGCGGCGCGGTGATGTCTTCCAGGTTGACCCCGCCAAAGGTCGGCTCCAGGCGCTTGACAATGGCAACGATCTCGTCCTGGTCCTGCGTCGCCAAACAAATCGGGAAGGCTTCGACGCCGGCATAGGTATTGAAGAGCACAGCTTTGCCTTCCATAACCGGCAGCGCCGCCCGCGGGCCGATGTCGCCCAGGCCCAGGACGCGGCTGCCGTCGGTGACGATGGCCACCAGGTTGCCCTTGACGGTGTAGTCGTAGACTTTCTCGGGATGTTCGCGGATCTCGCGGGCGGGCGCAACAGCACCCGGTGCCAGATAGAACAGGCTCAGAATGTGCTCGTCTTTGATGGGGATCTTGCTCTTGATTTCCAGCACACCCCGGTAGCGGCGGTGCAGATCGAGAGCTTGTTGCGGGATCGGGTCGCTCGAGCTGGTGGTACGCGGCGGCACCGAAAGCTGGCCTTCCAGAACGAAGCGGCGCATGTGCGCGGCAATGGCGGCCGGATCGGCCTGGACGCGCGCCTGGCCCGTCTCCAGCGCCGCCTGGGCAACGGCCCTGGCGACGGCGGGCGCGACCCGATAGTCAAGCACACGCGGGACGATATGGTCCGCATTTAGCTCCCGGTCGGAGACGACGCTGGCGATAGCCCGGGCCGCGGCGATGAGCATCGTCTCGTTGACCCGCCGGGCGCCCACGTCCAGCAGGCCTCGGAAGAAACCGGGGAACACCAGCGCCACGTCCATCTGATTCGGATAGTCGGTACGCCCGGTGGCGACGACGCGTGCGCCCGCTGCACGCGCTGCTTCGGGCAAGATTTCTGGCTCGGGCACCGCCAGGGCAAAAATGATTGGGTCGCGGGCCATCCTGCCCACCATCTCGCCCGTCACGACGCCGCCCTCGGAAAAGCCGATGAGCACATCAGCGCCCTTGAGCATGGTGGCCAGGTCGCCGCGCTCCTCGGCCAGGTTTGTGCGCTGCGAGATCTGCCATTTCACCCAGTTCATCCGGAAGGGGCGGTAGCGGTAGATGCTACCATGCCGGTCGCAGACGATGACGTTGCCGGCGCCGGCTGACACCAACAGGTCAGCCGTGGCCATGCCTGCCATCCCGGCGCCGTTGACGATGACGCGCAGGTCTTTCAGTTCCTTGTCGACTACCTTGACCGCGTTGAGCAGGCCGGCCAGCACGGTCACGGCCACACCTTCTTTGTGGTTGTTGAAGACAGGGATATTGGAGGCGTGTTGCAGGTGGTCGGTAACCGTAAAGCTCCACGGCGCGGCGATATCCTCCAGGCAGATGCCGCCGAACGTCGGGGAAAGTTCCAGGACCGTGTCGACGAACTCGTAAAGGGAGTTGGCCCGCAAGCAAATCGGCAGGGCGTCGATGCCGGCGAAGGTCTTGAAGATGACCGACTTGCCCTCCATGACGGGCAGCGCGGCTTCCGGTCCAGCCTTGCCCAGCCGGAACAGCCCGGAGCCGTCCGTCACGATCGCGACTGTGTTGCCACGGCATGTCAACTGGAACGACTCAGTCGAGTCCCGGGCGATCGCCAGGCATGGCTCGGCTACCCCTGGTGTGTAGACCAGGCTCAAGACGGAGGCATCTTTAATGGGCACCTTGCTCGTGATGCCGATGAGGCCGGTGTACAGCCGGCGGTATTCCATGGCCTCGTCGAGGAGTGCATCATCAAGGGCGGCGGGGCCAATGTTGGCGGGGGTGCTGATGGGGGAGCGGGAAGGAGACATGGCTGCACCTCATCTGAAATGTTTAGGGCTCATGCCCGATTAACTCGCGGCCATCAGTTTGCCAGCTTTCTCCGTCTCATCTATCTCGTCCAGGTAATACCACCAGTGCGATCGGGGAGCGCGTCGATGCATCTTCTTCCAGAAGCCCGTTTCTGGCGGCATCAATGCCAGTACAACACTTTTTTTGGCTCTCAACAGCCTGTCAAGCTGTGCAATCTTTTCGGCGTATTGAGTCAACTCCGGGTCGTTTGGTCGCATTTGCAACGCTTTTTCAAGGTGGCTGCGGGCAGTTAATAGATTCAGGAGTTCCTCGTAAAAAGCCTCATGAATCTCCTGGTCAGTGGGGTCGTAAGCCGAAGGGATGATTCTCTCTACCCCATACTCATAGTTGTGCAGCTCGATCAGAAAGCCATTTGTCTTCATCTGCTCTCACCTTCTTCGGCTGCCAGTCGGCAGTCTCGCCCCAAGCATCAGGTTCGTCGTCGGGGTTGAACTGAGTGGTTGGCCTGTTCCGGGATGATCGTGGCACCGTCTGGCTCCGAATTGAGCGTCAGGTGTGGTCTGTAACCGGCATGATACATCTCACAGTGCAGATAGTCAACTACCGATTATGCGTAATTCAGTACCTTGGGCGCCCAGCGAGTAGAAGCGCTAGGCTAGAAGCCATGCGCTGAGAGAGCAAAGCCCCTTCGGGGCTAGAGGTTAGCCCGTAGGGCTTTGCTCTTTCAGCCCGGCGGGTTCTACCCCCGGGTTCCCTTTTCACCAGGCCCAGGTCTACGACGTATTCCACATCGGCGGCCCGGAAGCGTTCTTCAAATGCCTCACCTACCAGCATCGGCTCGATCACCCGCCGCACTCGCTCTTCCTGGAGCTTATCCACCAATTGATCCAGGTGCGTTTCGCGGCGCAGGATCAGCCGCTCTTTCGCTTCTGCGATCATGTCAGCAGTGATGGGGCGTGACCGGTCACGGCCTTGCTCCATCTCGAAACAGACCTCGTAGCCCAGGGCGTTCACCAGCCAGGGTTGGCCATCCGTGAATTCCCAGACCAGGTCCAGCGCGGCGGCGTCAAACACCTGCCCCGTCTCCTGGGTGTGCTGCTGGTAAAGAATGGCGATCTCCTCATGGCTGAAGTCCCCCAGGCGGAGGGATTTCGCCTTGATGTTAAAGGCGCTGCCGCCGGTGATGACGGCCTTCTCCTGGTTCGAGTACAAGCGGTAGTCGCGCACGTCCCGTACTCCACACAGCACGATGCTCTGCGGAAAGAAGCGCATCCGATTCCTTGCGTTAGCGATAGAAGTAGTCCAATTCATCGGCAGGACGTCCCATTTCGTAGTAGAGAGACCTTGCCCGCTTGAGCACGTGATACTCCAACCGCCGGGCTTCGATAGTGCGTAGATACGACAAGGCGTCATTGAAGGCTCTGAGAGCGTCCTCCAACCGCTTCTGTCGATAACTGGCAATCCCGCTCTCTATAGCCTCCAGGACATGACACATTATCTCTGACTTCCTCGTTTCTTCGGGGAGTTCAGCTATTGCTTGAAGTATTTCTTTGAAATCCTCTGTTATAGTGTTTGACATGGCCTATGTTCCTTGCCAGATCTGCGTGACCAGCGGATCGCCCAGCGATATTCTGGCCCACAAGGCCAGTTCGCTCAGGATGGCCCGCATCCCCGCGTCGATGTTCTCGCGGGCGGCTTGAGCCACCTCAACGTTGACATAAACGCAACGATAAAGACCAGCCTGGTTCAGATAGTCCCGCAGTGCCAACAGGCAGGAGGTCTTGCCCGTCTGGCGTGGAGCGTGCAGGACGAAGTATTTCTTCTGATCGATGAGCATCAGGAGTTCGGACAGGTTGAGCCGCTCCAGCGGCGGCGGACAGTAATGGTCCTGGCAGTTCACCGGCCCGGCGGTGTTGAAGAAGCGCATCGGGTTCCTCATGTTTTCATCTTACCACAAGAGGGGGGACTTGGCAAGTGAACTATTGCCAACCAACAACGCCGCTAATGACGGAAGTCCATCATGGTCGCCGTATGGTGACAAAATAGCCTTCGATTCCAATCGGGATGGCAGGTGGGAAATATACGTCATGAACGCAGATGGGACAAACCAACAGCGAATCACGAACGCTCCCGGGAACAATTGGGGACCTTCTTGGAGAGAGTGAGGCGCCTTGTTGGTCACAAAACCTGAGCACGTCCCTGCAGCACCTGGGCGGCCCATTCTGCATCCTCGTCGGACAGGGGCGGGACGGGCGGTTGAGTGTAGTCTACCCGTAGGTCGTAACTGGCCTTGTTCGATTGGTTTGAGAAACGGTAAGGTGACCAGCATGCGCGCCTAGCGGTTTCGCCACGCGGACTCGAAGCGCTCGGTGACTTCCGGATTGCCGAGCACATCGGCGAACTCCTTGAGCCAATGGCGGATATAGGCCGCGTCCAGGCGCTCACCCTGCCGGTACACCACGCCCTGAATGTCGATCAGGTCCTGGGGCCGGCCGGCAACGGCTTTGTGGATGATGAGGTCTTCCCCGGAACACACCCTGATGGCTTTGCCTGG
>JBBITV010000151.1:0-2695 GCA_037440585.1 Chloroflexota bacterium | reverse complement strand
TCAATCTCGTAATCCACGGCACGCGCAAAGAGATCGTCTTCGTAGCCAGGGAGAGCCAGCGAGATGTCGACCGGCACGCCGTTGCCGGCCGTGATTAGCACCATGCGGGTCTGGCGGGCGAATGTGAGCGGCTCGGCGGTGCGTGAGGGGAAGCGCCCGGTAATCAGGCGGACGAGGCCGGCTGACCCGGTGTCGAGGGGCGAGGCAACCGAGAGGTCTACATCGCGGGTGAAGCGCGGGTCGCCCCATCTCTGGACCGCTATGCCACCGATAATGGCATAGGTAAGGCCGTGCTCGGTGAGGAATTGATGAATCTCCCAGGCGGCCTCCAACTGTGGATTCATATCAGTCTCTTTGCACTGGCCAATCGCTTAAAGGCGTGCCGCAGGCTGATCTTCTGCTCGATGCGCCAGCGGTTGAGTCGATCCCAATTTCCTCCGTTTTTTCCTAATCGCTCCCAGCTTGCGCACAGGTCGTCAAAGATGGTGCGGGCTTCCGCCTCGGTCATTGTTTTCAGCCGGGCGCGGCGTTCGGCCTCGGCAATCTCATGGGCCGCGGCGTATCCGGCCAATTGGCGCTCAATAATCAGTTTGTTCATACACTCTCACCGGCCAGGAAGCCAGGCTCGACTTAGTCTGGCACCAATTATATAGGCCCGTTGCCGACAAGTCAAAAGAGGCAATTCCGCATAATTCGCTGTCTGTCACCCCTTCACTACGTTCAGGGCAAGCTCTGAGCGAAGCGAAGGGTCTCTGCTTTCTCGTGCCGAGACTTTCATTATGATGAGCACAGAGATGCTTCGCTCCGCTCAGCATGACAAGTGAATTATGCGGTATTGCCAAAAGAGTTGCTGCAAATGCAGGGATGGATTTCAGTGGGTGATGCGGAAGGTCAACTTGCAATGGATGGGTTTGGCACATATACCCGAATCGCCGCCGGGCCGTTCAAAGGGCACTGGTACTCGCAAATCCCACACCCGATGCACACCTCCCGTAGAACACGCGGGCGCTTGATGTGTAGCGGCTGGCCCTGGGCATCGAGCACGTCGGCCTCGTCCAGTTTGACCGCTTTGTCCGGCAGCGGGCACATCTCCTCGCACACGATACACGGGATGTTATCGGCCCAGGGCAGGCAGCGATTCTGGTCGATGTAGGCGTGGCCGATGACTCTCAGGCGTTTCTCTTCCAGGGAGAGTAGAGGAATCGCGCCGGTGGGGCAGATGCTGCCGCAGGCATTGCAGGAGTAGTCGCATGGGCCGAGGCGGGAGACGAGGATAGGGGTCCAGAACCCTACCAGCCCGGCCTCAAACAGACTGGGTTGCAGGCCGTTGGTCGGGCAGATTTTGATGCACTCGGCGCAGCGGATGCATTTGGCCAGGAAGTCGTTCCCCTGGGCGCCTGGTGGCCGGACAAGCCACGCGTTGTCCTTGTCCTGAGCGGAGTCGAAGGACTTGTCCTGAGCGGAGTCGAAGGACTTGTCCTGAGCGGAGTCGAAGGAACGGCGCGCGGCCGGCTCTGTGCGCAGGAGTGCTACACCTCCGATCGCGCCCGCCATGGCGATAAGGGCGTGCCGCCTTGACGGGTCGTAAGGTCGCCGGTCGAGCACCGGTCGAGCCAGCCGGATGGCGATGACATCCTCGGGGCAGATCTCCATGCAGTCGAGACACACCGTGCATTCCGCCGGATCGACGTCGAATCCCTTCTTGTTGACCGTAATCGTGCCGGTCGGGCAGGCGATGGCGCACTGAGCGCAGTGACTACAATCCGAGATGGCCACCGGACGCAGCCAGGCGACTTTGGCAACCAGAGCCAGCAGCCCACCCAGCGGGCACAAGTAGCGACACCAGAAACGTGGCGCGATCCAGTTCAGGGCCATGATGGCGCCCAGGAATAGGGCCAGCAACACATTGAGCTGGTAGTATGGCTGCTGGGCGGCCAGCAGATTTCCGCGGAATGTGCGCTCGATCCCTTCCAATATGCCTTGAACGGGACCGATTGGATAGAGGGCGGACTCGGCGACGGTGACCAGCCAGGTCAGTCCCGGCAAGATGACAACTGCCAATGTCCGGTTGAGGATCGTGATGGGGTCGAGCACCAGCAACGTCAGGTTGCCCAGCAGGGCAGCGGCCAGTATTGCCAGCAGTAGCACATGCTTGACCGAACGCCAGGCATGCGCAGGTGGCCGCCGGGATTTCTCTGCGCCCGGACTGAATACATCTAAAGACGTGCCGAGCGGGCACAGCCAGCCACACCAGACGCGGCCAAGGACGAAGGTGGCGAGCAAGGTGAACCCGGCCAATGCCAGTGTCCAGACGACCTGGCGACTGGCCATCCAGTCTGTCAGTGCGACCAGAGGATCCAGGCGTAAGAATAGGTCGAGGGGGATCAACGACGTAGCGCCACGTACGGTAGCTACGACCAGAAATAAATACAGGCCCAGTGCCAGCCACTGGATTGTCAGTCTCAGTTTTTGCATAAACGCCATGGTCAACTTACAGTCAAATCCGGATCTCCTCAATGCGTAAATTCTTGAGGTCCAACCGGCCCAACCCCATTTCTGCTCCCGCCCGCACGTAGTCCAGGTCTTCGCCTTTGAGGCCGAAGAGCGTAGCCCCATAAGCGTCGGCGGCGACGATGTCGTGGCTGGCGATGACGGTGTCGAGCTTCTTCACCTCGTCCAGGCTGCCGCCGGTCGG
>JBBITV010000150.1:5288-8606 GCA_037440585.1 Chloroflexota bacterium | reverse complement strand
GCTAACTTAAGCACGAGGGTCGGTTCCCTCTCCCTTTGGGAGAGGGTTAGGGTGACCTACGACGCTGACTGCAACAAGGCAGAGACCAAAGTGGTCGGTTCCCTCTCCCTTTGGGAGAGGGTTAGGGTGACCTACGACGCTGACTGCAACAAGGCAGAGACCAAAGTGGTCGGTTCCCTCTCCCTTTGGGAGAGGGTTAGGGTGAGGGTTTTGCTACCTCAACCACTTGCCGACTTGAGAAAAGACAGCCTATCCCTGGCCTTCGACCCTCACCCCAACCCTCTCCCAGAGGGAGAGGGAGTTTGTCCGGTCGCGCAAGACGCCGTTAAGTTAGCGCCTATGGGGGCAGGGGGTGAGGAGTGAGGGCTTCAGATCCGCTCGCGTGCGGCCAGCCACGCTTCCACCGGCGGGACCTCAGTCATCTCTGGCTCGGTCACGACATCGACAAACGCCGGCTTCCCGCTCGACAACGCCGTCTGCAAGGTGGGCAGCAGTTCTTCAGGGCGCTCGACGCGCACGCCGGGTACGCCAAAGCCGGCAGCCACGGCGACGTAATCCGTGTCTGGCGAGAAGTCCACCGACAGGTAGCGACCGCTCCGGTACAAATGCTGCAACGTCTTGATCCAGCCAAAACAGCCGTTGTTAAACTGGATAATGGTCACCGGCAAGCCCAGCCGCGCAATCGTCTCGAACTCCCCGGCTGCCATCCCAAAGCTGCCATCGCCGCATAACCCGACGACCGTCGTCTGCGGCTCGGCCAGCTTCGCGCCCACCACGCCCGGGATGGCATAGCCGAGACCGCCATAGCCACGCGGGATGATCACCCGCCGGCCAGGCCGTTTCACCCGGAAATAGCCCGCGATGAACGGCGTCGGCGTGCCAGCGTCTGCGATGACGATAGCGTCTGGCGGGAGCAGCTCGACGAGGGCCTGGACGACACGCTGAGGCTTGATGGGCATCGCGTTGGAAGCGGCCTTGGCGGCAAATTCGGCCCAGTAGGGGGCTGAACGCGCGGCGATCTCGCGAGCCCTCACCCCCAGCCCCTCTCCCAACGGTTGTGGGGAGCCCCGGCGCGGGACCCGCGCCCCCCTCTCCCTTTGGTTGTGGGGGGGGGGGTGAGGGTCGCCTGCAAGTCGACGCACCTCCGCCAAGAGATCCGCCAACGCCAGCTTGGGGTCACCCACTAGCCCAACCGCCGTCGGATAATTGTTGCCAATTACGAAGGGATCGACGTCGACGTGAATTACAGTCACACCGGGCCGCGGCAGGCGCCAGTTCGCCGTCGTCACCGAATCCGTTCTGCAGCCGACGAAGAGCACCAGATCGGCCTCAGCGACAAAAGCGTTGGAATAGCCCTTCCCCCCGTTCCCGCCGACCACGCCCAGGCTGAGAGGATGGTCCTCTACAATACTGCCCTTGCCATTGATTGAGGTGCCAACGGGCATGTCCAGCATTTCGGCCAGCGCGGTAATCTCCGGCCAGGCCTGCGAGGTTACCGCCGCGCCTCCGGCGACGAGTACCGGGCGGTGAGCGGCCAGCAGCAACTCTGCCGCACGCCAGATGGCGTCTGCGTCGGGCCGGGTGCGGTGGGCAGGGTAGGACCGGCAGGCATCCTCGGCGTAGATCGCGACCACGCCCGCATCTCCTTCCTGGACATCTTCCGGCAAGCAAATGTGTACCGCACCCGGCCGCCCAGTGGTAGCGGCGCGGAACGCCCGGCGCATAATCTCCGGCACCTTGTCGGCACGCTTGACCACTGTTCGCCATTTGGTCACCGGCTCCATTACGGCGCGCTGGTCGATCTCCGTCAGCACCCCGCGCCCCTCGCCTTGCAGAGGCACGTCGGTGGTGATAGCGATCACCGGGATGGAAGAAGCATTGGCCTCGGCGATTCCCGGCGCCAGGTAAGTCACCCCTGCGCCGCTGGGGGCCTCGCAAACGCCAGGTTGGTAGCTCACCCTGGCATACACGTCGGCCATATAGCCCGCTGATCGTTCGTCCCGAGAGAGGACGTGGGTAATATCAGCTTTAGCCTGGTACAGCGCCTCATAAAACGGGATGCTGGTATCGCCCGGCACCCCGAAGACGTATTTGACTCCGTAGGCTCTCAACATCTCGGCGACAGTCTGGGCACCATTCATCCTTCGATAATCTCCTCACATGCTCTCCTAAGTTGTCATGTTTCTAAGCTGCGGCGGCCGGATCACCATTACCGGGATCCCCGCGCTGCGCACGACATTCTCCGTAACGCTACCAAACAATAGCTTCACCGCGCCAGTCCGGCCATGCGTCGTCATGATGATCAGGTCAGCCCCGACCAGGGAGGCGTACTGGAGAATCGCCTCGGCAGGGCGACCGAAGAGGATTTCGATACGTGCGTTGACGTTATTGAACTTGAGCTCCTCCAGAATCGGCGCCAGCCAGTCGCGTGCCTCGGCCTCAGCGCTGGCGATCTCCTGGTCGCGGTAAACCGGGTGCTGATAGGTCTCGGCGTCGGCCGGCGAGCGTGGCATAGAGATCGGGATGTCCGGCGAGAACGGCCTGAACAATGCCGCCGACCGTCCAGCCGGTGGCGGGACGGCGTGGACAAGAATCACCTCAGTTGGAGCACAAGCCGCCATCTGCTCCACGATAGAAATCACCGCATTTGAAAGCTGTGAGCCATCCAGGGGGACGATGATCTTATTGAACACGAGCGTCCTCCGTGAAACGTAAAACGTAAAACGAAACGCGCAAAAGACTCCTCCCGTCTTACGTTTCACGTTTTACGTTTTATTCGGAATGCTTCATATGCCTATACCGCTGATACGGGTCCGACACTACCCGCAGCCAGCTCGCCACCAGGTTGATCCCGAACACGGTGAGCGCGATCGCCAGGCCGGGGAACGTCACCAGCCACCACGCGGTGACGAAATATTTGCGGCCCTCGGCGATCATCAGACCCCAGGACGCGTCGGGAGGTTGAATGCCCAGGCCCAGAAAGCTGAGGGAGGCTTCGGCCAGGATGATACGCGCCATCTCCAGCATGGAGAGCGTGAGCAGAGGCGAGATCAGGTTGGGCAGCGCGTGGCGGAAGATAATGCGCCCGTTGCGACAGCCGATGGTGCGCGCCGCCTCGATGAATGGGACTTCGCGCAAGGAAAGCATAATCCCCCGCGTCATGCGCGCGTACACCATCCACCCGTTGATCGCCAGGACGACGATGATGTTCTCTACACTCGGGCCGATCATCGTCAGGATGACCAGCGCCAGCAGCAGGCCGGGAAACGCCGTCTGGACATCTGTCAGGCGCATCAGGATATCGTCCACACGGCCGCC
>JBBITV010000150.1:0-5244 GCA_037440585.1 Chloroflexota bacterium | reverse complement strand
GCCACCAGGACCACGCTCAGCCCGACGATGATGGACACCCGGCTGCCGGAAATGATCCGGCTCAAGATGTCGCGGCCGAGTTG
Organism: Chloroflexota bacterium; assembly: GCA_037440585.1. GTDB lineage: Bacteria > Chloroflexota > Anaerolineae > Epilineales > JBBITV01 > JBBITV01. The sequence continues at coordinate 5,161 of JBBITV010000150.1, read as the reverse complement.
GTCGGTGCCGAGCAGATGGCCCGGCACACCCCCAGCCAGCCAGGACGGCGCCTTGAGGCGAATCGCCAGGCTCTGCGCCGCCGGATCGTAGGGCGAGATCAGCGGTGCGGCCAGCGCTGTGACGATGGCCACGATGACGATCACCAAGCCTGTTAACGCAACCTTATCCCGCTGCAAATCATGCCATAGTTTCAGCAGACTGGCCAGAGCATAGGGCATTGTCGGTGCCGCAATGCGGGCCGGCGGTGCAAATTCCAACGCCTGTTGAGGTACATTCGCCGCCATAAGCTTACCTCACTCAATGCCCAATGACCATGACCAAATCCCAAAAGAGTTGGTCATTGGGATTTGGGATTTGGTCATGATCAGGCAAACCGGATTCGCGGGTCGAAACGGGCATACAGCAGATCGGTGGCGATATTGACGCCGACGACCATTAAGGCGACGACGAACACGTCGGCCTGGATGAGCGGCAGGTCGCGGCGGGCGATGGCGTCCATCGCCAGATGCCCCACGCCGGGCCAGGCGAATACTGTCTCAACGATGACACTGTAGCCAGCGAGCAAGCGCGTCAACTCCCAGGCCGCCAGGGTCACAATCGGAATCGCTGCATTTTTCAATGCGTGGTGGAAGATGATCGTCGTCTCAGACAGCCCCTTGCCCCGCGCGGTGTTCATATACTGGCGACCCAGTTCGTCCAACATGCTGGTCCGGACGATCTGCGTGATGCGACCCATCGGTAGGGCCGCCAGGGTGATCGCCGGTAAGACCAGGTGTTTCCAGGTACCGTAACCCGAGGTGTAGAACCAACCCGTCTGTACCGCGAAGAGGATGATAAACATCATCCCCAACCAGAAGACCGGTACGCACACGCCGAATAACGAGCCAACGGTCGCCACCCGGTCGAGTAGCGAGCGAGGCTTCAGCGCGGCCAGGATACCCAAAGGAATCGACCCGACAAGGGCCAGGATGATGGCAGTGAACGCCAAAAGCAGTGTGGCAGGCAAGCGGTCCAGCACCAGGCCCAAAGCCGGCTCGCGCTGCCAGAGCGACTCGCCGAATTCGCCGCGCATCGCCGCACTAGCAAAGCGCCAGAATTGTACAACCAACGGGTCATCAAAACCCATTGCTTTACGGAAAGCCAGATACTCCTCCTGGCTGGCTTCGAGAGGCAGCATCAACCGCGCCGGATCGCCGATGGCGTGGGTCACGAAAAACACCACCACCGACACCCCGACCACCACCAGGACGGAGTGGATCATACGACGGATGAAATAGGTCGACAAGCGACCACCTCCTTTCCTGAGCAGAGGATGACAAGGTGACAAGGTGAGGGGGTGACAAGGTGCATTCCTCGGGCACCCTGTCACCTTGTCACCTTGTCACCTTGTCACTGCGTCACCGCCATCTCCTTCACCAGGATCCGGCCATCCAGCCTCGGCGTCCACTCGAGGCGCTTGCTGAGACCGTAGATATCCTCCAGGTTCAGTAGGAAGATCGCGGCGGCGTCGTCGCGCGCCTTTTGCACTACTTTGCGATACATCTCCTCCCGCTTCTTGACATCCGTCTCAGTGCGCCCGTCGTCGATCCATTTGTCGACTTCGGGATTGGAGTATGCCGCCTGGCTCCCTTTACTGTGGAAAATGGCCGTGAAAGTGCGATCGGCGTCGAGGAGCACGTTGTCGTGGGAGGAATACTGGAGATCGGGCGCTTTGTCTGCGCCAGCGAACAGCAGGTCCAGCCACGCCTTCCACTCGACGATCTTGACCTTGACGTCCACCCCGACCGCTTGCAACTGCCCGGCGACCGCCTCAACCAGCTCGCGGTCCTTCAGCCAGCGCCCGCTCTCGCCGATCAACTCCAACGTCAATTTCTCGGCGCCAGCCTCTTTCAACAGGGCCTTGGCCTTATTCGGGTCATACGAGTAAGCCTTGACTTCAGGGTTGTAGCCGAAGTGCCCTTTGGTCAGGAGTTGCCCATCGGCCACGACGGCGAAGCCGCTATACAGGCTCTTGGCCAGGGCTTCCTTGTCGATAGCATAGTTCAATGCCTGGCGCACCTTCGGATCGGCCAGCTTGCCCTTGTTGGTATTGATGCGGATCCAGGGAAACTCCAGGCCCGGAATGTGCGCCGACTTGGGCACCTTACCGACATACTCCGGGATCAGGCCGCGGACCAGGTCGACTTCGCCGGCCTGGAGCGCCGCCAGGCGGGTGCCTTCCTCTTCAATAGGCCGGATGACGACATCCTTGATCTTGGGCGCGCCACCCCAGTAAGCATCGTTCCGGGTCAGGGTGACCTGGCGACCTTTTTGCCATTCCACAAACTTGTACGGCCCGGTGCCGACCGGCTTGTTGACGAAGTCCTTCTCGGCAGCGTATTTGGGCGGAACGATCTTCAGCCAGGTCACGCGCGCCGGCAGGATGGGGTCTGGCCCGTTGGTGATGATGTCCACGGTGCTGGCATCGACCGCCTTGGCATCGACCATGGTCCCGACGAAGGACAGTTGCTCGGACTTGAAGTTGGGATCAATGATGCGTTTGACGCTGAAAACCACTGCATCGGCGTTAAAGTCCTCGCCATTGTGGAACTTCACGCCCTGGCGTAGCTTGAAGCGCCACGTGGTAGGATTGGTCTGTTGGAAAGACTCCGCCAGACTGGGGACAATCGCCTCAGTTTTGGGATCGCGGGCAAGCAGGGTTTCGTAGATGTTGTCGTTGACCGCGCGCTCGTTACCGTCGTCGGCGAATTGCGGATCCAGCGTGGACGGGTCATTGCCGATCACGATGACCACCTTCGCGGCGGGGGCGGCAGTGGGCGCTACCGTCGGCGCGGCGGCCTTGGGTGGCTCGGTCGGTTTCGGTGCTTCGGTAGGCTTGGGCGCCTCTTTTGGCGCAGCGGGCTTGGTCGGCTCCGGCGTGGCCGCACCAGCGCAAGCACTGACCAGGAGCGCAAGCAGCACCACGAGGGTCAGGCAGACCAAAGCTTTAAACTTGCGGGCCTCCATCTTGTTTCTCCTCCTTTGTCTTACAATAGATTCGGATCGGAATTACTTAATATGACTGATTATGTCACCTCCTTTTATTCTTCTCCGCGCAGCGTTACCTGATAGACCAGATTGTATGCTTCGCGTTGGTCAGTACTGAATAGCTCGGCACTGGCCGCCGCCACCTGCTCGTGATCCGGACCCTGAAAGAATGCCAGGTACTTAGCCTCACTCTCCCAATCGCTAATTGCACAATACCTACCCTCGCCGTCGAGGCCCCGGAACAGACTGATCGCAATAAAACCCGGGGCCGACTTCATGATCGATGCCCAGCACTGAACCAGTTGATCAAGGGCGGGCTCACCACACGGGCGGAGGGTGCAGCGGTAGATCACACGGTACATAACTCCGACCTCTTGTGCGGTGCGTGTTGCGTATTGCGTATTCCGTCACGTAACACGCAACACGTTTCACGCTTCACGATCTTCCAAGTCCTGCAGCACACTATGGAGATGTTCGCGCATGCGCTGCTCCGCCAAAGACGGATCGCGCTGCTCAAGGGCTTCAAGAATACGACGGTGTTCGACTTGCGACTTAGCCAGGCGGCCGGCAACTTGATCGGAAAGGGTACGGAAGCGCCAGAGGTGATCCTCCAGGTGGCTGAGGGTGGCGTGCAAGCGAGTGTTGTCAGCCTTGCCAACGATGGAATCGTGGAACTGCTTGCCGAGCCGGGAGCACAGTTCGGCATCGCCAGCTTCCAGTGCCCGCCCGGCGTCTTCGAGGAGCTTGCGACTATGCGCCAGGTCGGCGGGGGTCAGAGTCGGGGCTGCCAGGCGGACGGCCAGGCCTTCGAGAACGGCCCGGATCTCGAATATCTCGCGTACGTCCTTGAAGCTGATCTCGGCTACGTAGACGCCACGGAACCGGTTGCGCACGACGAAACCCTCGCGTTCCAGCTCGTGGAGAGCCTCACGCACCGGAGTCTTGCTGATGCCCAACTGCTGCGCCAGCTCTTCTTCGACCAGGGATTGGCCGGGTTGGAGCTTGAGGGTGAGGATCGCATCCTTGATGGCAGCGTAAGCCTTGTCTTTCAGCGATAAGGCCGGGACAACCCGAGCGAGTGGCCCCGCCGGTTCAAAATTGTGGCGATCAACAGCCATTGCAGCCTCAGCCATTGCGAATCTCCTCACGCACGCGAATATCGTATACGATATATCAGATATTATACCATCGATGTTGCGAATGTGTCAAATTGACCATACCGCCTCTCATACCAGTGAGGGGGATATCGAAGTCTACGGCTTGAGCGGGGGAAGATGATGGACGTGGAGCTTGAGATAGCCGAGAAAAAAACAAGAGGGTCGATAGTTCGACCCTCTTGTATCTTGAGCAGTTGTCTAATAACGCGACCGGCGATCACGACCGCCCCGGTCACTATAGCCGCCGCCCCGGCCACCGCCCCGGCCGCCATAGTCGCCACGGCCACCGCCCCGGCCGCCATAGCCGCCTCGGCCACCGCCGCCACCCCGCCGCTCTTCTCGCGGCCGGGCCTCATCGACCTTGATCTGCCGGTCATGCAGGGTGGCGCCGTTGAACATGCTGACCGCCTTGTCTGCGTCGGCCTGTGAAGCCATCTCGATGAAGCCAAAGCCCTTCGGCCGGCCCGAATCACGATCGGTGATCAGCGTGATTGAGGCGACCTCGCCAGCCTTGCTGAAGAGCTGCCGCAAATCGTCTTCGCTGGTGTCGTAGGACAGGTTCCCCACATAGAGTTTCGTAGTCATATGAATTCCTTTCAACTTCCTTAACGGGCTGCTCAACGGCGCGTATTCTGCCGTCGGCCGCCCGACACGCGGTCGGCGCGCCGTTGCCGTTGCTTGGCACGGCGAATGCCACGCTTTTGATCCATCCGGCGTTGTTCGCCCTTGGAGATAAACCATCGTTTGCGCCGATAGGTCTTGAGCACGCCACCACTGTTAACCGACTTCGTGAAGCGGCGGATCAAGCTTTCTATAGACTCTTCCGGCCGGAGCCGTACGGTCAAAGTAATCACCTCTTTCTTGTAGCAGACAGCCTCGGCAAAATCGGTCATCGCCGAGGCTGTACGGGCTCGTCAGTATCTGAGACGTGGATACTAAAGTTTCACAACGTTGCTGGCCTGCAGGCCCTTGGGAC